>NZ_DBHIEQ010000004.1:47833-118531 GCF_057250505.1 Lachnoanaerobaculum sp.
TTATTTTTTGAAATATTCTCATCTTTATTCCAATAAAAAGTTGTTCCGTCCATTACATCGGAACCGGCTTGGCTTTGCAAAGAAAGCTGCTCTCCTATATTTGTTCCCTTTCTAAATGACAATATACCTTTAGCACTGAACTCTGTTTTTAATGTTTTATCGCTTGTATACAAAGCTACATTATAACTTCCGTTATTATATGATGTTGAATTTGAAATCTTTATATTCGGACCTGAATTTGAATCAATTCCCTTTGCTTTATTTTCATATGAAATTGAATTATCAAGTTTATGTGCACCATATACATTTGAGCCACCCATTTTAAATCCGTTACCGTTTCCGGCATCCAACATTATATTGGGCTTGTCAAATGACAAATTTCCATACTCATCCACTGTTCCCGGTGCAAATTCAAAGTTCTTTTTACTACCACCGTTCTTTATCAGTATATATCCGTTTCTATATGCGACACCGTTTTTTATGGTTACATCTCCTATAGACCCCGTTGCCACCTTTGCAAACAGATCCCAGCCGTCATCTGCATTATATGCCGCAATACAACCGTCAAAAACATTACCTACTCCGGATGTTATCTTAGCCGCAAATCCGTCAGCATCTTCCATGGCCGAATCGGCATTGTTCATTGATGTACAGTTTAAAATATAGTTGTAACTTGGCCATTTATCTTTAGAATCTTCGCTGCTCCCTGAAATCTGCAGTCCGGTTGTTCCGTTATTAAATAAATTTAATCTTTCCGCTATATTATGGCTTCCCGAGATTCCAAGTCCTTTATATCCGTCTGCAGTATTCGTAATATTAAACTGCTTAAGTTCCCAATAATCTCCGCCAAGGCTAAATCCCTTGCCGCTTCTATTAAAGTCTAATGTTGCAAAACCCCCGTCTCCCTGTATTCTTATAGGGTTATCTTCTCTTCCGTTTCTTCCCTTTTGTACAATTAGAGACTTATTTGACATATCATAAACTTCAGGTTTCAATAATATTGTCTGTCCCGGCTTAGCATACTTTATTGCAGACTCCAAACTTATTGCATTATCATATCCTGAACCGTCATTTTCATCCAAGCCTGTATTTGATACATATATATAAGAATCTTTTCCTATAGTTCTTAATGATACACTTTTATTTAGTGTAACAGTTGCATAAGATTTAAGCTTTACAAAAGGTTCCGGTTCATAGCCTGCTTCAGGGGTAAACTCAACACTGAAGTTTTTACCTGCTGATAAATCATAATCTTTCTTAAGTTCCTCATTATTAACGACTTCCACGCTGTCTTTAAGTACATTATCTTGATATATTTTAGCCGATCCGTTTGCATTGGCTTTAAAAACTAATGTATAATTTTCTTCTGCCGCAGTATCAGGACTTGTAATCTTTGCCTGTAGATCTATATATCTGCTTTCTTGAGGTCTCCAATCATTTGCATCAAACTCACTTTTTTCAAATTTTATATTTGAATATGTGACATTCATACCTCTTGCAACGGCAAATCCTACATATGCAAAACGATCCTGTACATTCATAGGGTCATTTAACTCTTCATATCCGCTTATACTGTTTGTACGAATATCCTTTGCCTGTATAGGAATTTCATACTTATAAAGCTCAGTGCCGTCCATAGCAAGCTGATATACAACATAGCTTGAAGAATTTTTCTCCAACCTGACTCTGTAAGTATCTCCACTGCTTACCTTGTCTCCATCCTTGTCAAATCCTAATCTATAAACTTTAAATGTGTCGGGATTAGGCTTTATCTTATTATCAATACCTGTGTACGCCCTTACTCCAAGCATATCCTTTACTTGAGTTGTAGAATTGAGTTCTCCCTTAGGAAGTTGTGTTGCACCTATAGATACCAAATTTGATTCAGAACTTGCCGGATCTCCTTTTTCACCTATAGAGTCCCTTACCATCAGCGCAAATCCTTCCTGTCCATCAGGTTTCGGATTCATATAATCGATCCTCACATCCGCCTCAAGAATAAAATTTTCTTTACTCGGATCTATTTTTGTATAATAAAAGCTTATTCCGTCAGCCGGATCGGAAGACACGAACTTTCCGCCCTTTTTATTTATACTTCCGTCTTTTTTATATGTTGCTGATTTTAAAACCACTTCTCCATCTATATCTGCATCATCATTTACTGTATTTGTAATTGTAGATGTAGAAGGTCCAAAGTACGTAAAATTCCATTCTCTTGCATTTGAATCCGTTGCCCTTGAAATAACGGTATCACTTCTTTCTTCGGTTTCTGATGTTATCTCTACCCCGTTTGTCAAAGTACTTGCAAATACTTCCAAGTTATTACTTAACAGTAATATGCTCAAAATATATGCCATAAAGCATCTTAAAATATTTCTTTTCATATCCTTCCCTCAAAAATCATTATTTTTTAACAATATACCACCATTCTGTTCTATATTTTTTATCACGTTCCTCCTTTATTTTTATACAATAAGCTAATTTACTTATATAACAAAAAAGTTCTAAATACTATGTAAAAGTAGCCAAATAGTGCCTGTACCACTGATTTTTTGCCTATATAATTTAAAATAAAAAAGGTACTGCAAAATCGTTATAAATCAGATTTTGCAGTACCCTATTTTAAGTTATACTTTTGCCTCTACTCTATCAAGTACTTCGCACATAGTCACTCTCTCCTTTCCGCCATCCTCCTTAATGTATCTCCGTTTATCCTGTATGTGGTCCAGTCCGACATCTGCTCGGCACCAAGAGACAGGTAGAAGTCAATGCTCGGCTTGTTCCAGTCAAGACACCACCACTCAAGTCTGCCACAGCCTCTCTCTACAGCGATGGAGGCCAGTTTCTTTAATAAGGCCTTACCATATCCTCTTCCTCTAAACTCCGGCAGTACAAAAAGATCCTCAAGATATATTCCGGCTCTGCCTAAGAATGTAGAGAAGTTGTGAAAGAAAAGTGCAAACCCGACTTCCTTTTCATTCTCCATTACAAAGATAACTTCCGCCTTTTGCTTATCAAAGATCCACTCTTCTAAAATCTTCTCATCAGCAACCACTTCATCAAGCATTTTCTCATATGATGCCAGTTCCTTTATAAAATAAAGTATTAAAGCGCAATCATCTCTTTTTGCAAATCTGAAATTCATATTTCCCCCTAATTATTTATTTTACAACTCCTATAAGATACTCTATTTGCTCTTTAGGTACTTTGTATCCTACATAGATATATCCACATCCTTGATATCATCAATCATCGCTCCCGAATCTGTAGAAGTTACATAAACCATTGATATGGTTGTCTGTGAATCGGAACCCTCTGTTGAAATCTTTGCAAGTATCGCATATGAATTGTCCTTTTTACCTATATAGGCTATAGGCTCATAGTTTGCACCTGCCAAGGCCTCAAGAGACTTATCAAAAGCTGTCTTGGCATCGGCATTATCCTCCAACTTTGCACTTCCTTCATTGTACTCCCAGCCTTCTTTACCTTCCAACAGTTCCAAACTTCCTGTGATCTTTGCATTTTTGCTTAAATCCTCATATACATTGACAACCGCATATTCCGCTTTGGCATCAGGTGTCACTGCTATCCCTTTACAAAGATATGAATAATTTGTTCCCGATACAGTCTGTGAGCCAAGTACGGCTACAACCTCATACGAATAACCCTCCAGATTCTTGACAGCCATATCAAAGGCTCTCATTGCTTCACTGTTATCACTTGGTGAAAGCTTCTCACTTATACTCCAGCCGCCTAAACCCTCAGAATCTTCACCGCTCTGTGCAACACTTGTATCTGTAGTTGCAACCGAACTTGTCTGCGACTCTATAGCGGTCTTAGAATCTGAAGTGTTTGCAGCATCGGCTTTGCATCCCATAAGTGCAACTGCACAATATAAACCAAGTGTCATAATAAATAATCTTCTCATTTTCTTATCTCCTTATTTTTCCACACCGAATTTACTGGTTGCAAACTCACTCATATCCTCATTTTTCATCGCCTTTTCTAAGAGCCTTGGCAACATCTGCGGAGCGGCTGCAAAACAAGGAATACCGTTATTTGCAATTCTTTGTGCCATATTTGCATCATAATAAGGTTTGCCTGAGTCTGATATGGCAAGCAGGCAGATCACAATAACACCGTCTTCCTTCATCTGTGTCAATCTTCTGAGAAGTCCTGCACGGTTTCCGCCCTCTTCAAGGTCTGAAATCAAAAAGAAAATCGTCTTCTTCGGGTTCTCTATATATTTAGTGCAATACTTTATTGATTTTTCAATATCTGTTCCACCGCCGAGTGTAAATCCGAAAAGTAAATCAATAGGGTCCTCGCATTTTTCACTTAAGTCCACGATATTGGTATCAAAAGCCACAACCTTAGTCTTTATAGCACTCATACTTGCCAGGATACAGCTCATTATAGATGAATATATTACCGACTCTCCCATAGAACCGCTTTGGTCAATATCCAAAATAACAGTATATTTATTGGCGGCAGTTGTTGCGCTTCTCTCAAAGAAATAATACTTTTGAGGGATTATCTTCTTCAGTTTTGTATTGTAGTCTTTGATACCCTTTCTTATAGTAGTCTGAAAATCAAGTGCTGATGCTGACGGAATGGGAGAATGCAATTTTCTGTTTATGCTTGCTGTAACTGCCCTTTTTAAATCCGTTTCAAGCAAAGCATTTATTTGCTCCACTATTTTTCTTATAAAATCTCTGGCATTTTCCTTACTTTTCTTCGGTATCTGATCCTTTAGGGTAAGTATCATACTTGCCATATGCATATCCGGCTCTATATTTTCAAGAAGCTCAGGTTCAAATATCAGCTGCTTTAAGCCGCATCTTTCCATAGCATCGGACTGAATTATCTTTACAATGTCCTTATCAAAAAGTGTTCTCACATCCCCAAGCCATCTGCTTATCTGCGGACTTGATGCACCTTTTCCGGCTCCACCTCCGAAGCCGAATTTCATATCCTTGTTATAGATAGCATCAAGTGCCGTATCCATCATAAGATCTTCCTGACTTAAATCCGGTCCGTCTCCCATACCTTCCATTCTTTTTTGTGCTTCAGAACCAAGTATCAGTCTCCATCGCCTCAGTCTGTCATTTGTATCCATTTATATCTCCTAAAAGTCTCCAAAATCAAAGTCTTCGAGAATCTCCGTGTCTACTTCCTTTATCTCAGAGTTTATTATTTCACTTACTTCCTGAGCATTGAGTCCCCATATTTCACCAAGATTTTCAGCAATCATATCTTTTTCCTTAGCGCTGTACTCTACAAAAGCTCTTCTTAAAAAAACTGCCGAACGTCTGAATTCCTCTTCATCCAAGGTATCCATATACTCACTAAGGCTCTCCCAAAGTGTAAGTCTCCCTATAAGAGCATAATGATTTCTCATAGACAGACCTGCAAACCAGTTTGCACCAAGTTCTGCAGGCATACCTACAGAAAGTCGTCTTGATACCTCTTTTCTAAGAGTCGGCTCATCTATCTTACCTGCATCAAGCAGTATTGCAGTAGCAAGTCCTGAGATTTTTGTATTCAGATCATCTCTATTTGAGAGTTCTGTAAGCTTATCAAACCAAAGGCTCTCATCCAAAAAGTCCTGTAACATAAAAACATTATGTATTTTTTGAATGTCCTCCGCCAATGCAGCCGCCGCTATATCATCACATGCCGACTCCCCGACAAGCATAAGAGAAGCTCTGATACAAAGTCTTTTTACAATAGGTATCAGAGGTTCTCTGTCCAGTTTTCTGATATCACCGAATGAAATCATATTTGAAAGTTTACTTACGGTATCCGCGATATCACACATGGCTATTGCACCGTTTGTCATCTCATCAAGACTTCTTTTCGCACCCTCCACTATCTTAGGAAGTCCGCAATTAAACGCATCTTCTATAACATCCGCTATTTCAGATATCTTTGTAGCCTCTAATAGCCTTTCACTCAGCACAAATGCTACTGCATCCGCTATAGTATCTCCCTTTAATACGCTTTCAACTATCTGTATCTCAGCTTCCGGTGTCCACTGAAGTATCCAGTTCTCGGCCCAGGTTGCATTATCCTGACTGCTTCTTTTAATCTTAGCAAAATCTATTCCAAGTACAACAAGTCTGTATAAGAAAAACGATCTGTTTAAGTCAAGAAAAGCACTATCCTTTGACTTTACTCTTAGGTTTTCTCTTAAATCAAGCTGCAATGGTGTAGCCACAAGTTCCTTATATTTTTCAAGCTTTAACTGCTTAAGTTTAGAAGTAAAATCACTCTGTATAGATGTCTGCATAGCATCCTGAGGAACACTGCCTATCTTTTTGCCTATATCGGTTTCGGCAAAGCCCATTGCCATCTCACCGAAACTTCCACCGCCCATACAGGTAATACTTGCATCCTTTAAATCTTCAAGTGTGGGAACAGAGCCTCCACGAATAACAGCAAGTTCTCTTGCAAGCCTTGTCGCCTCTATTACCTGAGCGGATGAAACGATTCCGCCATGCTCTCTCATATACTTTGCCAGACTGCTCAGATACTTTCTTTCATGATAAGTAATATCTCCGTTTAAAAATCCCTGCCAAAGTAACTCATAATACGCCGGCGCCGCATTTCCCGCACCATAACCGGTTCTTTTACTAAGTCTATAATAAGAATACGGCATCAGTGTGACATTGGATTCTCTTCTTACCAATGCCTTATATTCCTTATCGGACATTGCTCCTTCAAGACTTTCAATAGCTGATGTATGAAAAGCACCTGTAATAGCCACTATTTTTTCAGTATCAAATCCCTTTTCTATATATTCCTTTATCTTTCTTTTCATAAAGCTTTCACGGACTGTATCTCTTATAAAGGATTTGTCATCTGAATCTGTATCTTTTCTTATGCTTTCTCCAAACAAAGCACTGCCGGCTCTATAGGCATGCATATCCTCACTCTGCTCCAAGGTTCTCTCCCAAAAACCTTCCATATCCGTTTCAATACTTTTCTTTGGATTTGTTTCTGAGATAATCTCCTCATCTTTAGTTTCATCATTCCTTTTTTCAAGTCCCAAAATTATATCGGATTCCAAATCAAAAAAATGACATTCCGTATTATTTTCCCTTGCCCAAAGAATTGCCTGATACTCCGGCGAATATTCTGCAAAAGGATAGAGAATTGTGTCAATAGGTGCTTCCTTTGTATATGCCATGATGGCAAACGGAGGAACAAGATTTTTTGAGACAATATCATCTATCAAAAAGTCAAAATCCGCCGGTCCCTCTATAAGCACAAGTGAAGGCTTTACTTCATCCAAAAACTGTCTTAGAAAATATGCACCTGCAGGTGAAAAATGTCTAATTCCAAAAGTTTTCATGGCTGCCTCCTAGCCATTGAGCATCCTACATTCATTGTAGAGTCCAATCCACTCTTTTCCACGCTTTTTCATTATATTCTCAAGGTACTCTTCCCAAACTTTTGAGTCTTTGGAATCTTCCTTTACTATTGCACCTTGAAGTCCTGCTGCAAGGTCCGCATCACTTATCTCTCCGTCTCCGAAGCTCCCTGCCAAAGACATACTGTTTGTAAGTAAGGATATAGCCTCTGCAGTGGAAAGTACATTTGCTGTGGATTTGATTTTTTGCTTTCCGTCAAGTGTCTCACCCTGTCTAAGCTCTCTGAATATTGTACAGACCTTCTTTATTACCTCAGCCTCAGGCACCTTTGAAAGCAATGCCATACCTTCTGAAAGCTTCTCAATTCTTGTCCTTACGATATCCATCTCCTCTTCAAGAGTATTCGGACTTGGAAGCACCACTATATTAAATCTTCTCTTTAGAGCGGCACTCATATCATTTACACCACGGTCTCTTGTATTTGCTGTAGCTATTATTGAAAATCCCTTCTTAGCCGCACTGTCCTTACCAAGTTCCGGAATCGAAATTCTCTTTTCGGAGAGAATTGAAATAAGGGCATCCTGTACCTCGGAGGCACAACGTGATATCTCTTCAAATCTGGCAATCTTACCCTCTTCCATAGCCTCAAAAACAGGACTCTTTATAATTGCCTTATCACTTGGACCTTCTGCTATAAGCATAGCATAATTCCATGAGTATCTTATCTGCTCCTCTGTAGTTCCTGCAGTTCCCTGTATAACACAGGTTGAGTTACCGTTTATAGCGGTGCATAGATGCTCCGACAACCATGACTTTGCAGTACCGGGCTCGCCGATCAAAAGCAATGCTCTGTCTGTTACCAAAGTGGCTATTGCTATTTCAACTATTCTCTTATTTCCTATGTATTTCGGCATTATTTTTACACCGTTGCACTCACCGCCCATAATGTAAGTAAGTACGGATTTCGGTGACATCTTCCATCCTGTAGGAATCGGATTTTTTTCAGCCGCAATAAGTGTATCTATTTCTTTTTGGAACATGACCTCCGCAGGGAGTCTTTGTAATTCTTCACTCATATCTATCACCTTTTATTTCTTCTTAACTACTACAGTTTTTAAAAATTCGATTGCCTTTTTATTTTTAAATGTCTTTAAAGTCTCTATAGCATCGGTTTTACTTGCTCTATCGGATGTTTTTGCAAGTTCAATCAAAAAGTCTATATTATCTTCACTATACATCAAAGACCTTATAGCCCTCTTTCTTATATCTTTCCTTGCCTCACCGTTTATAACAGACAAATAAAAATCATTTTCCTCTTCTTTTGCAAGGTCCGCGATAATATCAAATCTTAGATACATCTCACTCTTTCCCATCGGATCAAAGCCTCTTTTTAGCGGCTCTACCATCATCTTTCCGTTTTGCATGATCCATCTTCCGATCGCAAATGAGATCTCACTGTATCCGTCTCCAAGTCCTGCAATAAACTTTGCCAATATTCTATAGTCTAAGAAGATATCAGGGTTTTCTTTTCTGGCTTCCACCAACACTTCCCATCTACCGCTTCCTGTTGTAGTAAGTGCAGTTATAACAGGCTCAAGCATCTTATAAGAATAATTTCCGTTAATCTTTCCGCAACCCGCTTCGATATCTGAAAGCTCACCTGTTTCATATATACCTGCCTGAGTTTCAAGTACCGCATCTACAAGTGCAAGCAGATCCAAAGTCTTCTCGCCGGGATTATCACATACAAACAGCTCATCTGCCTGCTTTTTGATCTGGGCAAAAACAGGTGCCGCCTTTGAAAGAGCCTCCATATCATCTACACATTTTTTCAGTCTGAAGTCTTCCTTTATAAGAGAGCTGCCTGTAATTACACTGTTTCTTAATTGTTCCTGTAATTTATATAAAATATCCAAATTCATAATAGCCTCCCTTAATATGCCAATCTGAGTATTTCGTTTTCCGTGATAATACTTCTTGGCTCTACACAAATCTGCTTCAGCATCGAGTCATAATGTGCCAATCCGAATAACACCTGATTTTTTAGATAGTCTTTACTTGGAAGTCCGAATATTGCGTCCATGGCTGTTTTATCCTTAGTCATCGCCCTTAGTAAGATCTGTTTTCCTTCTTTATCCTCTGCTACAACATCACTTCCGTTTGTACCTATCTTAGCAAACTCAAAAAGTACTCCATAAGCATTATCGGATAAAGTAGCCTTCAATATATTTTTAGCAGGCTTTAAAAACTCTGTTATGTTCTTCTTTGCAAAGCTTCTTATCTTTTTAATATCATCTATGTTCAAATCTTCATCTGTGCCGCTCTCATAACGGATTCTTCTGTTTTCCCCCTCATTTGCAGGATAGAAATACAGCTTTTCAATAAACTTTTTACCAAAGAAGCTGTCATCTCTTTGAATATATTTCTTTGCTTTTAGAGGGCAATAATTGGCTGTATAATTTATATCTCCGGTATCAAGATCTATCCAATAGCCTTTATCTATATATTCTGCTTTTACATCATCATATTCCGATATAAAGCTCAGCTCCGCAATTGATACATTTTCCTTTTTAAGACCTGTTTCACCAAGTTCTTCAAGCTTCCAGACTCCGCCAAGTGCCTCATAGAATATATTATCATCAGGGTCGGT
The DNA here is from genome assembly GCF_057250505.1 of Lachnoanaerobaculum sp. Classification (NCBI taxonomy): domain Bacteria; kingdom Bacillati; phylum Bacillota; class Clostridia; order Lachnospirales; family Lachnospiraceae; genus Lachnoanaerobaculum; species Lachnoanaerobaculum sp. The sequence continues at coordinate 57,860 of NZ_DBHIEQ010000004.1, forward strand.
AGAATCACTTTCAAGCTTTTTATTAAGGTAATCCCTTGCTCTCTTTTCGATATATCTAAGCTTTGTTAGCTCCTTTACCGCTAAAGATAACAAATACTCCTCAACATAGTCATTTGGATAGTCGTTTCTTAACTCATCTATATAGCTCTTAGGATAATCATTTATTATTTCTTCTATAAACAGATCATTTTTTATCGTTCTTAAAGATTTTAAAAATCTTTTAAATATTATCTGTACTCCCGGCAAATAGTAATCTCCCAACTGTTTTGCCAGTTCATCATATTTTTTATCAAATGCTTTATCCACGCAGGCTGCCACACCTGAACCTGTTATTTGACTCATAACATCTTTTAACAGATCCAAGCCCTCAATCTGCTTCTTTATCTTCTTTGTTTTAGCCGCTTTTGAGGCTGCACTTGTTTTTTTCGGCTTGTCAGGATTTTTCTCCTTTTCAATCTCCTTCTCGGCCTTTTTCTTTTCTCTTGCCTCTATCTTTTCTCTCTTATCCAAAATATCCTGAGGAATCTCAGCCGTTTCAAAGCTCTTGCCCTCTTTCATCTCAAACATCAAGCCTATAGCATGTTTGCATGGAAACTGTCTGCTTGGGCAAGAACATCTAAATACCGGTTCACCCTCTTTTTCAAAGTCTATGGAAACATTATAATTGCTCTTTCCACTTCCTTTACACTCACCAAAATAAAGACTGTCATCAGCCGACTTCATTCTTTTTACAAAACTGTTTCCTGATGACAGCTTTCTGCCATTTGAAACCGCATTCGCATTAGGTGCTATAGAAACTATAGCCTGCTCATCAAAAGTTCTCATATATGATCCTTTCTTATATGTTTTGAGCCTTTTGTTACATAGACTCCATAACTTCTCTCATTTTTTCTATACATTCATAAGTTTTAAGCCTGTTTGATGAATTTTTTATCTCATCAAAATCTATTTTATAATAATTTTTCAGTTCACGCCACTTATCTTCCACTTTTTGGCTTATAATATCGCGCTCTCTTGAAAAAATATCGTTAAAACTAAGCTGCCTGCCCTCTTCCTCTCTCAGATGATATATTCCCGTTCCGATAAGCCTTATCTCACCCTTTTTCACATTCTTTAAAAGCATACTTGCACTCTCATATATTGTATAAGCATCATTGCTGCATTCATCTACAAGCATTGACCTTGTGATACTCTTCATATTTGAATAGGTGATTTTAAGAGAAACTCCCTCCCCGTAGAGTCCAAGTCTTTTTGCCCTTTCCTCTACACGAAAAGCTACTATAAAAAGCACATCATCCAAAAATTTAAAGCTTGATACATCCTTTTGAAATGTAAATTCCTTACTGATTGACTTGGCATCTTCCTGTTTGTAGGGTATCACCTTTCTGTTATCATATCCGAAAGCCAGACCGATAAGATATTCACCCTGTTTTCCCATAAATTTTTTTACAAAATCCGACTTGTCTTGTAAATCTCTCACAGTGTCTACACCATACATATGGAGCTTCCCGGCAGTCTTTTTGCCAACTGTATACAATGCTCTCACATCTCTGTCAATTACAAGGTTTACAAAATCTTCTCTTGTCTTTATTTCAAAATATCCGTCAGGCTTTTTCTCTTCACTTGCCGTCTTTGCTGCAGTCTTTGAATATGCCAAACCTACAGAACAGGTAAGAGAGAGCTCCTCCCTTACCCTTTTTTTGATCTCAAATCCTATTTTTCCTGCTTCCTCCCACGAAGATACCTTCTCTGTCAAATCAAGGTAGCCCTCATCAAGTGCAATATACTCCGTTATATCGGTATAACTCTCAAGTATCTTATGTAGGCTGTTTGATACCGCCCTATACTTGTCAAAATCCGGATGTTTAAAAATCCCCTTAGGACAACGATTATACGCCTCCTTAATATTCATACCTGAACGAATACCGTATTTTCTGGCTTCATAATTGCAGGTTGCAACAACACCCCGCTCACTTGGCTTTGAACCTATGATAAGCGGCTTACCTATTAGAGTTTTATCATCTCTCATCTCTACTGAAGCATAGAAAGCATCCATATCCACATGAATAATAATCTGATTTGTGTTCATATCAACCTGCAAAGAATGTACCGTCAAATACATCTCTTACATCTCTGCCGTTTATAGTTATTTCACCGTCCGATGATTTTTGCATAGGTATCCTTATAATATCTCCGCTACTTGTACTGTAATCTGTAAAAGTTTCATTGTCACTGCCTACAGGGGTCAGTAATATTCCTACAGGAAGAGTAATGCTGCTGTCATAACTTCCGTTTATCCACTTTAAACGCTCTCCGCTTAACTCGATTTTAGCGACCAAGCTTACAGGAGTAACAATAGTATAGTAGTTTTCCAATGCCTTAGGACTGCCTCCCTCACCTAATGCATACTTTCTTTCAACATTCACAGTGCTTATAGTCGCAACCCTCTCGCCAAGGTAGAACTTATTCGGATTTAGAGGATCGGTATCTGCAAAACACTCACTGATATCCGACTGTTTATCATTATTCAAATCAATCACCTTGATGCTCCTATAGTCATTATCATAGGTCAACTCAAGGTATAGGTATGCCGAATCTCCCCTTTTAAAAATATAGGCATCTGTAATACCGTAGCTATAGCTGTCATCCTTATACTCTCTCTTTGCTCCGTCAATTTTCATCTCGACTTCCTGTAATACACCGTATTCGTCAATGTCCTCATCGACTTCCACAACACGCTCCGTTCCGCCTATATTTACAGTCATCTCCCTGTCCGGAATGATTTTGAAAGCATAATCATCCGGTAAAGTAAGTACATCAGGCTTAAAAAACTCCTTATACTTTATATAGTCTATAGGAATAGACACCGACTGCTTCCCATACTTTGTATTTTCAAGCATATATATCATGAGTGCGCCGTTACCAAGCGACCAGGCAACATCACTGTCTTTGTTCTCACCGTCAGTAAAAGCATCCGGGTCCGTCAAAACCGATTTCAGTTTTTCACTAAAATTATCAATATCATCATAATCGTCTACAAAATCATGATCACTCATCAATTTTTCATACAGAGTATTTGCATTCTTTAAAACAGCTGTAATCTTAAGCTCCTTACCTGTGCTTGAGCTTATATTGACCCCTCTTAATTCTTCACTTGAAGCTGTGTTGTCAACTGTTACAGTATCTATCAATAAGCTGAATATATTGGAATCATACCTTGTCAGCTGTATTTTTGAATAGTCGCTTGTCCAAATCGAATTTATCTTTTTTATTGTATCTTCAAGATTTTTATTATCCGCTTTTATCTGCGGTATAATATTTTCAGGCGGTTGATACCCGTCTTGAGGCTTATAGTACACATTTGCATCAAGTATCTCTACGCCTTTTTTCACGCTCTCCTTTGTAGCCTCTGTAGCTTCACTTTCGTCTGTATCGCCGCTTTCACTTATCTTACTTTCGTTTCCGGGTAAGTTTATAGATATGGAAACACTCTTACCGCAGCCTGAAAGTAAAAATAATGCAGGAATCAAATATAACAATCTCTTTTTCATAGTATCCTCCTTTTTATGTATCTTATCATAAAAGTAAAATACTATATATAACAATAGTCTTAATATAAAAAAGTGCATCGGCTCCTGCCCTTACACTTTACTTATTTATATATTTACTTTTCCAACTTACTGTCGGTCTTTGCCTGGAACTTGTCATTATTTACAATGAATCTCTTGTGAATACCCTCACCTATAAGTCCTTTTTCATCATACGCCTCCACCTTAAAGGTCAGTTCTCTTCCGTCAATCTTTAAAAGTTCCGACTTTGCAACTACCTTCATACCTACAGGTGTGGCCGCTATATGCTTTATATCCACTGCAATACCGACTGTAGTAAATCCCTCATCCAGTATTTCATTTACGCTCATAAATGCCGACTCTTCCATCAGTGCAATCATAATAGGTGTTGCAAATACTTCCAAAAGTCCGCTTCCGATACCTGTTGCAGTCTTCTCCTTGGTAACCACGGTTTCTCTTTGTCCTTTGATTCCTACTTCCAACATAATATTCTCCTTCGCATAAAAATATATTTACACTATACTACTTCTGCAATATTTTGGGTAATACTTTTTCTATATTTTCTTTCTTATCACCGCTTTCATCAAAGCCGTCATAAGGTGCTTTAGGATCATGGACTTTCGGTTTTCTTCTTAACGAGTTACAAATTTCATCACTATGGGCAAAGGCAAAGTTTATATCATCAGTCCAACCTGTATGACCTGTAATAATCTTTAAATTAAGATTCCTTTTTCTAAGGATTTCTTCCAATCTTTTCAGAGATTTTATTTGAAGCTTTCCGTCTTCCGCCAGTGTATTTAAAAATGCATATCCTCCGTCAGCTCCGAACCAAATCGTATCCCCTGTAAACAGGTACATATCGTCAATAAGATATACCAGATGCCCCCATGTATGCCCCGGCACAATGAAGGCTTCTATCTTAATATCTCCGATAAAAATAACCTGAGAGTCATCAACTAAAACCTTTTTATTATCAATGTTTACTCTCGGCAATTTATATAATCCCCAAAAGACCTTCCTGTGCTTATTTCCCGTTAAGTACTCATTTTCAATTCTGCCGATATATATTGTTGAGTCTTTGAATATACCTTCACTGTCTTTTTCAATCGCTCCCACATGATCCGTATCCAAATGAGTTATTAAAATCTCCTTGATATCTTTGTAGTCAATACTCAGCCAACTCATCTTTTCTGCAAGTTTTTCATAGTTATACCCCGCATCAACCATTATCGTATGTCCGTTCTTTGTATAAAAGAAAATATTGACCACATATTCCCTGATACAGCTCACTCTTTCATCAATAAAACCTGTATTTAAAGGCTTAAATATTTCCTTTCCTTTAAACATCGCCGACATAAATTTCACTTGTGACTTTGAATCCGATTTTGACATTATATCACCTCCTCATATGATACCTTATTTTAAAACGGATCTTCACCGTTTGTATATTTTTTAAAGTATTCACTGTCCAAATATTCGCATTCTTCCTGCTTATTATTCCTCAGTTTGAATATACCGTTTTCATCAAAACAATCATATTCATCCTCACCTATGCTGGATCTAAGTTCCCTGATAAATGAACTTCTTTCCTCCCAATTTGAATCGTCTCCGGGAGCAAATTCGGCACATATTGTTTCATAATCTAAATCATTCCCTTTTTCCTTATGTCCTCAAGCCACTTCGGAAATTCCTCCAGAAGTCTTGAATAAAGCTCTTCATTTGATACTTTCTTGAAATCATCCAGCGCAAAGAAACCGGCATTGTCAACATATCTTCCGGTCATAGTATCCAACTTTTCAAGTATGCCGTAGTTTTGTCCGCCGACTCCTACAAATTGCCAAAAGATAGGCAGATGTGAAGCCTCCGTAATAATATTTTGTATTTCTTTCTTATGGTTGACTCCTCCGTCTGTAATAAACAGCACATACGCAGGTATCTTTGTGTTTTTATAGGCATCTACCACCATTTTAAGTACTGTCGGCTCATTATTCCTTCCGCCAAGCTCCATCATCAGACGCTTCCAATCAGCCGGAACCGCCTCCATGTAGTTGTCAAGATTTACACTCTTCATTCTTCTGGCTGTAGTGCCGTAGTACCAAAAATCAAGCTCACCGTCATCATCAAACTGTACCGCTAAAGGCAATGTCTTATTCACTATTTCCTGCACAGTTCCGTTTTTAAAGCGTTGACTCATAGATCCCGATATATCCAAGACAAGCCCTACTCTTGCAACTGTGGTTTCAAGATTCTTTTTCTTCAGCTCAAATACAAGCGGCTTTACAAGGCTCACAAGATGAGGAGCTTTTTCCAGTTTCTTTTCAAGCGATACTTTTTTGACTGTGATACTTTCAGAACCGGTGTTTGTAGCCTCAGGCTTCTTTGTCTCTTTTGGAGTATCATCAGTATTTTCATCTTTTATCTCTTCCCCGCCGAAATGCTTCAAGAGTGCTGAAAGCCCGCCGTCAAATCCACCTGCCACAAAGCCGATTCTCCATGTATCTTTGCGATAGATTTCTATAACTATAACAGCCCTTTCATTTGAGAAGTCTTTTCCTGTAAGCTCCAAATCTATACTTTCTTTGCCTGCCTGATATACCTTTGTAGTAAGGCTTTGCATCTCCCCCACCGTCTGAGTACCGTCTATACTTAGGGTGAAAATAAGTCTGTTTATTTTTTCAGGCAACTTTGAAAGCTTAAGTTTAAACCTAACACCGTTCCCTATATCTTCTAATGATAACTCACCTTCAGGGCTTTGCCTTTGATTGTAAAACACCATATATCTGTCATCTGAAAGCTTCCCTTCCCGGTCCACTCCGAAACAACAAAAATCATACTCCGCATTGCCGCAAATCTGCATATCCACACAGATATCTTCATTCAAATTTACATACTTTTCAAGCTTATCTTTCCAACCTCTTATCATATCTCTTCTCCCTAAAATTTACCGATTAGTTCTGCTTCACATCCACTTTATATATCACTGCATCACCATATTTTTTAAAAATTTTTGTACTTCCATCTTCATACATATATTTCACCACATCCGATGCCCTTTGTCTGTCTTTTAAATACTCCTTATCCACACAGATATACTTAATCTGTGCATAGTCAAGGTATCTTTTGAAGTGGTCAAGTGTCTTTACTACCGCAGGATTTCCGCCGCTTCCCGTAATATCCGTATATGTCCTGATATCAAGTCCCAGAGCGGATAATGAATCGTCATCTGATAATAAAAGCGTTCTGGGATTGCCAAGTTCCTTCAAATCCTCATATGCGTCTGCAAATTCTTTTCTCTCTTTCAAGTCTCTGTCTAAAAACTTATTATGATGATTGTAGATTCCGAATGTACTTTCGTCATTTATTGTTTCACTGAGTCCTCTTACTCCTGCCCAGTTTGTTAAACCTGTTATAAAGAATGCAAAAACTATACAAGGCAGCAGACCTCTAAAGAGATACTTTAGAGAATCTCTCTCAACCAAAAAGCAGGTTGCCGTTATTATCAGTGTAAAAAGCAGTATAAAATAATTGCCGTCTATCTGATTCAATATAAAAAGGCTTATTAAACTTACCAAGGCATCCGCCGCCAATAAAACAGCGATGTATGCAAATTTCTCCTTATTTTTATTTTTCTTAAACAAAAATCTTACAGATAGTATAATTGATACACCTGCCAATACCGCTATAAGTACAGTCGGCGACGCAATATATATATGCGCTTCCTTAGTCGGAGCTATAAAGAGCTGAAACAATCTGTAAATCATATCCACACTCTCTCCGGATGACATATTCATACCGCCGCTTTTATATATTCCGATTGTATAAGGATATTTCGTCTCTATTCCAAGTTTATACCAGACAGATGAATACACAGAGGTAATAATATGTCCTGTAAGCATATATGTCCTTGCATATACAAATACTATGGCAAGCAAAGGAAATGCAAGCAGATATATAAATCTTACATCAAAACTTTTCTTATCCTTTACTCTCTCAGGATTGTTTTTATTAAGTATATGCTCAAAAAATAAATAAATAAGATTTGCCGCTCCTATTCCGAAACTGAACAAAAAACTTGTGGGCTTATATATAATACTTGCAAGCAATGCCGTCAATGCGAATATGATATACAAATTTCGCCTGTTTTTGATATAAAGGCAAATATTCAGCACCGAAACAAGCTGCATAAGCAATGTTATCATATCCGTCTTTGCAGATATGCTCATATTCATAACAGCAGGTGTCACTGATACAAGTACAACTCCAAGCCATGCCTTATTTATACTTTCAGTGCATACCGATATTATCTCATATACACATATAAGCATCAATATTGCACAAATATAATTAAAGCTGAGTACAAATCCGAAAGTAATTTTATTATTCAAAGCCAGTGTAAGAATTTCAAGGCCCTTAGGGTACACATATACATCATTTACAGTGCCGAGCTTGTCATAGATTCCGGTATTTCCGATAAGTACGGACAAGCTCCTGAGTCCGTATCTTAATGAGTCATAGTCAAGTGCAATGTTAATTCTGCCAAGTTGCAAAAGCAAAGCCGAAAGCATTATTGCAGTGCCTACACAGAAATAATTTTTATCCTTAAGCTTTACAAATTCTTCATATTCAAATATGGAATCGGACTTCACCTCTATAACTTTAAAAATTCTAAGCCAAAGATATAATACTATAGTGAGCGCTACAAGCAAAAGTGTATATACTCTCAGCACTTCTATTGACGCTATATGTAAGGCCGACATTATGCAAACAGAAATAATATAAAAAAGACTGCCGATAACAAAGCTGTTTAGCATCCTTGTTATATTGCTCTCCTCTTTATATTTTTTTCTTATAAACAGTAATAATATATCTCCAAGCCATATCAGTGCCTTAACATATATAAAGACTATAATCAAAGCCGTGGCGGCCTGATGCAGATACAAATACGTTCCTGATATAAAGCTTACCGTAAAAACAATTATACTTTTACTTTTTACAACTCTGAAAATCAGATAAAAGCCTATAAAAAGCAAAAAATGCTCAATAAATAATTCTTTTGTGGCCGACTCTTCTATATATTCTAATATTTGAGTCTGATTAGCCAACAGCAAGTAACTGTATATACTTATTGCAGTCGAAATTATAAACAACAATACACATATAAGTCGCTTTTTTGTCATATGTATTCTCCGCCGGTTCCAAAATTTAATTCATACTCATATCTTACAAAACATCAAAGCACCATTATCAATGTGCCGACTCCTATAAGTATACAACCAATAAGTGACTTAAAGGTAAAACCTTCACGCAAAAAAATGAATGCAAGTACAAGAGTTATAATTACACTGAGTTTATCAACAGGTACTACTTTTGACGCATCTCCTATCTGCAACGCTCTATAATAGCAAAGCCATGAAGCACCTGTAGAGAGCCCTGATAATATAAGAAATATCCAACTCTTTTTACCTATATCAAATATATTGCTCTCAGTCTTTGTTATAAAAACCAATATCCATGCCATAAAAACCACAACAACCGTTCTTATTGCCGTTGCAAGATTTGAGTTTACCCCGTCAATACCTACCTTTGCAAGTATTGATGAGAGTGCTGCAAATATCGCTGAAAAAAGTGCAAAAACAAACCACATAAAGGCTCCCTACTTTTCATGTACCAGTTTACCCGTAATATGATCAATATTTATCACATACATTTTTACTCTGCTGCCTGCTTTTTCAATTTCCTTTTCAATGGATTCTTCGCTTGGATAAAATCCCTTTGCAAGCCTTCTCAAGCGATCATAGATCTTTTCCACATCGTTCACTTCCTCTACACGCCCAAGACATACCACGCTTTTGAAGGTATTTGCCCAATCTCCCTCTTCTATATGACCTTCATCTGTAGTTGTAAAACATACCTTATTATCTTTTTCCAAAAGGTCGACCTTCAGCCCCTGAAGTGCACCGTGAAAGTATATTTTACCGTCAGTCTCATCAAAATATTGATTTATAGTAACAGCATACGGATATCCGTTCTCACCGTTCATAGCTATAACTCCTCTTGGTGCACTCTTCAATATTTCAACGCACTCATCTTCTGAAAGTTGCTGTTTAAATCTTCTCATCGCTCTAAATTCCATCTTATCTCCATTCTGTTTCAAACTATATAAGTCTTTCAAATAATTATATCATAGAATAATTCTTACTGAATACAATTTTAACGCAAAAAGGCCTATGGTAAAACCCATAAGCCTGTAAATTCTAGTTTTCTTTCTTTTTTCCAAGATTCAGTGACAGCATCAAAAGAAGTGCACCCATAACCATACCTACAATCAGTGCGATTATATACATAATCGGATTTGAAACGGCTCCTACCAATACTGCAAACATTCCGCCGTGAGGTGCTCTTGATTTACAATCAAATACCATGCTCAAAGCACCTGCCACACCGCTTGATACAAACAGTGGCGGTATTACTCTTAAAGGATTACTTGCCGCAAAAGGTATTGCCCCTTCCGTTATAAATGAAAATCCCATAACATAGTTTACAAAAGCGCTTCCTCTCTGTGCCTGTGACCAAAGCTTCTTTGAAATTGTAGCGGAAAGTGCGATTGCAAGCGGAGGTACCATACCTCCCACCATAACAGCCGCCATTACATCACTACCGGCCGTACCTGATGTAGTAACAAGAGCCGTTCCCGTGACATATGCCGCCTTATTTATAGGGCCTCCCATATCTATAGCCATCATGGAGCCTACTATAAATCCTAATACAACCTTTTCACCGCCGCTCATACTTTCAATAAATTTTTGGAATGCCGTCATAATAAACGCCATAGGTGCATTCACTACGAACAACATCAACACTCCCATTATAAATGAGCCGAGTACAGGGAATAAAAATATCGGCTTGATACCGTCCATTGAACGTGGAACCCACGAGAATGCATATCTGAGTACGATTATAATGCCTCCTGCCAAGAATCCGGCTACCAGTGCTCCTAAAAAACCTGAAGGTGTGTAGCTTAACCAAGCCTCACTCTTTAGACCTAGTATACTGGGGTCTGCAAGTATACCTCCTACCATACCTACAATAAATCCCGGTCTGTCCGCAATACTTCTTCCTATGAAACCTGCAAGTATAGGCAGCATCATACTGAATGACAACTTACCGAGTACAAACAAAAGCTCGGCAAACTTATTATAACTCGGGTCTTCAGGATTAAATGAATTGATTCCCCAGAAAAATGACAAAGCTATAAGTATTCCGCCTGCCACTACAAACGGAAGCATATTGCTGACACCGTCCATCAAGTACTTATAGATTTTTCTTCCTACGCTCTCGCCGTCATCTCCTTCGTTGCTGACCTCATCGCCCTTATGATGATATATGCTTGCCTTGCCGTCAAGTATAGTCTGTATAAGTTCCTTAGGCTTATTGATGCCGTCGGCAACCTTTGTAAACAGTGTAGGATGTCCGTCAAATCTTGCAATCTCGACCTTTTTATCAGCCGCTACTATAATACCCTCGGCCCTGTCAATATCTTCCTTTGTAAGCTTGTTTTCAACGCCGATCTGTCCGTTGGTCTCAACTTTTACATCAAGTCCCATCTCTTTTGCGGCTTCCTTTATCTTCTCGGCAGCCATAAATGTATGCGCAATACCTGTAGGACAGGCTGTAACGGCTACAATATATTTTCTTTTCTCATCAGACTTGGTGCTTTCTTCTTCAGGCTCTTTTTTTGGCTCCTCAGTCGATTTTACAAAGTCCTCAAATATACTTTGTACCTCTTCCTTTGTGGTAGCTTTGTCAAGTCTGCCCTTCACATCAGGATTCATAAGTGCCGTAGAAAGTGTGGACAGCGCCTTAAGATGCTCGTCCGCTCCGTTTGCAGGAGCACAGATCATAAATATATGTTTTGCAGGCTGAGAGTCAAAACTCTCCCACTCCACACCTTCATCACTTTTTGCATATATAATCATTGCTTTATCAAAGCAACTTGCCTTGGCATGCGGTATGGCTATCCCGTCTCCTACACCGGTTGTTGAGAGCTTTTCCCTCTCCAAAAGAGCATTTAAAAACTCATCCTTTGTAGTGATAACCTTCTTTTCCACAAGCATATCGGTCAGTTTGTTCAAAGCATCCTTTTTATCTGTGGCTTTGAACCCGAACTGAATCAAATCAAATCTAATCAACTCTGTTAAAGTCATATAACCTCCTTTACAGATTACATTTATCTACTTTTATTTGTACCAATAATTCATCAATAAGCTCTTTTTTTCCTACACCTGCGGAAAATGATGTCGCCCCTCCTGCCGCCGATGCATACTGTAAGCTCAGCTTATAGTCTTTGGTCTCATCATACTTTGCTACAAACATCGCAAGCATACTGTCACCTGCAGCTATTGTGGAAACCACCTTTCCCTTTGCAATATTTGCACTGAAAACCTCACCTTCCCCTGTAAAGAGTATTGCTCCCTTGCTTCCTCTTGAAACCAATACATTTAAAGCGCCCATTTCCTGAAGCTTTCTTGCATACTTTGCAATATCTTCAACAGTATCTATCTTTACACCAAACATCTCTCCAAGTTCAAACTCGTTAGGCTTTACTACAAAAGGTTTATATTTAAGCGTATTCAGTACCATATCCTTATTACTGTCAACTATGAGCTTGGCGCCTTTTTCTCTTACTTTCTTTGCTATATTTACAAAGTCGTCAGCTTCCATTCCCGGTATAATGTTTCCCGATAAAAATACACAGTCCTCACTTGAAAGTCCGTCTAAAGTCTTAAAGAAATCATCTATATTTTTCTTATTTACACTGCTGCTTTGTGAATTTATCTCCGTCTCGGTTTCTGTAGTAAGCTTTATATTGATTCTTGTAAACCCGTCCGTTTCAACAAAGTCTGAATCTATTTGTTGCTTCCTTAATTCCTCTTTGATGTAATACCCTGTAAATCCGGCAATAAAGCCAAGTGCTTTGCTCTTTTTACCGATATTTTTTAACAAAAGAGAAATGTTTATTCCCTTGCCTCCCACGACATATTTTGACTCACCGGTCCTGTTGAGCTTACCAAGTTCAAAATTTTCAACCTTTGTAAGCATATCAATAGCCGGATTCAATGTAATTGTATAGTACATATAAAACCTCCATGACTATATACAGTAAATATCTTACTTGTGGGTACATTATAACATACTTATTATACATTGTGTAAAATAAAAAGCCCTCAAATCGAATCAAAAATCCGATATTTTGGGCAATTTTATTATTATGCTTTCTTTTATTTCCTTGACTTATAAAATTCCTTATACTTAGGATCGTCATATTCAAAGTATCTGTAACTTACAGCCTTTATCTTTACAAGTTTCTGCCATATTTCAAAGGCCTTATCAAGCTCACCGCTTTCATATGCATACTTTCCCTTCATATGCTCCAATTCTTCATCAAAATTATGTAGATTATCATTATTTTCAGTCATTCTGTCAAGCCATATTTTGGCATTTACCAAATCATTATTTTCAACAGCTTTATTAAAGAAAGATTTGGCATACCCATAGCCCTGATTCCACTTGGCTCCGGACTCCGGGAATGCACTCCAGCCTTTATCTGCACTTTCAAATCCCTCTTTTAAATTGCCTTCGTTGATTTTAGTTACTGCGTCCTTACCGTATTCGATAACACTTGCATATCTTTCTGCATCCAACAGCATATCTTACTCCTCCACCGGTGCTTTCAATTCATCCAAATTCAACCAACCTTCACCATCTTTTACAACCTCTTCAGCCTCCTGCAACTTCATCAAAAGCTTTTTCTCTGCATGATCACGCTCATAATCTTCAATATCCATAACTACAAAACCTCCTCTGCCATTCTTAGTCAAATATACAGGTTCTCCCTTATGACAATTTTTCAAGACTTCATTACTTATAACTTTACCACCGCAGCCAGCTTCTTTCCACATAATATGCCTAATATACAGCATACAACACTTAATACAATATATAATCCGCCTAATGTATATTGCTTATTATCAAGCAAGTTAAACGCTTCAAGTGAAAATGTTGAAAATGTAGTGAATCCACCACATACACCCGTCTTCCAAAACAGCACGGTATTACCCGATATATTGTCTTTGTTACTTGTAAACCCGACAATAAAACCGATCAATATTGCACCTGCTATATTTGTAATAAGTGTAAGTATCGGAAATCCTGTTTTAACCGGTATAAGACTTATCGCATATCTTGCCATTGCTCCCAGAGCTCCTCCAAGTGCCACAAATAAAAAACTCATAATTCCTCCTTTATTTAAAAGACCCGCCACCTCTATAGGTATTTACAGTGCAGGTAAATCTCTTCCCGCATTTCGGACATTTTATAACATGGTAAATAATATCATCAATCCAATACCCGTCTTTTATATGTTCCCCTAATTTGCAACTTCCTTCAACTACTATAAAACCCCTGTTTTCAACCAATTCTTTAATATACTCTATGGTTTCTTCATATAGTTTGGGCGTGGAAAAGTATTCTATCTTTTTAATATCTGAACAATAATCACACATATTTTTTACCACCCATAATTATTCCGTTCCTATAAATCAGTATATCTTTCCAAGTCCGTTAAATATTGCTTAAGTGCTTTTAGCATTTTTGCAAGCTCAACACAATCTATTTTGCCCATCTCTATCAAAGCATACTTTTTCTTATTCTCATCAAAATCCGGATATCTGGTTTTATTGTTGAGTGCCGAAAACTTGATATCTTTCAGCACCTTTATAAGCAGCTGTTCTCTCAACCTTTCTTCAACCATAGTATTGCCCTTGCCGTATATCTGAACCAGTATCTCAATTGACTTATCAAGTGAATGCCCTATAGTCTTTTTTATCATTTCCTTATAATAAGCATTTGTCACATCCACAATCTGAGCAATTTTGGCTTTAATTTGTTTTTCCATAGCCTGCACATAAAAGTACGCTGCCTGATTATAAAGTTCTCTGCTCTCAAGTATAACCGCAGATTTTTCATCCTGCATAGCCGTTTTAAGATACTCATGTGCCACTTCCAAAGAATCCTTCAAAAATTTCCGATTACCTAAATACATTTACTCTCCTAACTTACTATAATTTTATACTTAACTCTTACTGCAAAGTAAGCTTTCTATCATAACCAAAACCATATTTTGTGGATTTATTTCAAACTCGTTTGATACTATACGCTTATTAAAATACTTAACCGACTTATCATGATTAAGAAATTTATTTATACAAAGATACTGTTCAATTTCATCAAGTATAAATGCACTTTGTTTTAAATCCAAATCACTAAGACCTCCCCCTATAGGATTTATCTTTATTAATAGTTACTTTAATTACTAAACATGATTATAATATAAGTTGATAAGTTAATTCAAGTTTGGAAAAATGGGGAATAGACAATGTTTGAGGATTTTAAGTAGTTTCTCACTAAAAATCAAATAACCCGACAAACATTATAAGAGTGTGTGTCGGGCATTGTTAAATTCAAAATAGAATACTGATCTATGTTATTACTTTCTATGAATCACCTGATTACATATTCTCTTTAAAGAATTTATGTATTTTATCAAAAGGAATCACCTCCATATTATCGTAGAGGTCTGTATGTGAGGCTCCTTCAATCGAAAGGAACTCTTTATTATCTGTATACTTGCTGTCTTTTATCATGTTTTCATAGGCTTCTTTACCAAAGTAGTAGCTATGTGCCTTATCTCCATGAACTATAAGCACTGCACTGCGAATTTCATTGCTATACTTCAAAATAGGTTGGTTAAGAAATGACATGGTTCCTACCACATTCCATCCGTCATTTGAATTAAGAGATCTGCTATGGTAGCCTCTCTCTGTCTTGTAATAGGCATAGTAGTCTTTCACAAACTGAGGAGCATCCTCAGGAAGCGGATCAACTACTCCACCTGCCCTTTCATAGGTTCCTGTCTGATAGTCCTTTGTTCTTTGCTCATTAAATCTTTTTCTTGCTTCATATCTTGCTTCTTCACTGTCCTGTGAATCAAAATACCCTTTTGCCGCAACTCTGGTCATATCATACATGGTAGAAGCTACCGTTACTTTAATTCTGGTATCTATCGCTGCCGCATTAATTGCCATACCGCCCCAACCGCAAATTCCGATAATACCTATTTTATCCGGGTCCACTTTTTCATAATTACTTAAAAAGTCAACCGCCGCTTGAAAATCTTCCGTGTTAATATCCGGTGAAGCCATATATCTTGGGATTCCACCACTTTCTCCTGTAAATGAAGGATCAAATGCAATAGTCAGAAATCCTCTCCTTGCCATTTCCTGTGCATATAATCCTGATGACTGTTCCTTTACCGCACCGAAGGGTCCGCTTACGGCTATAGCCGGAAGTTTCCCTGTATGATTTTTAGGCTCATATAAATCAGCCGCAAGAGTTATTCCATAACGGTTTATAAATGTTATTTTTCTATGATTTACTTCCTCTCTTTTATCAAATTTCTTATCCCATACATTTATTAAATCTAATTTTTCTGTTGTCATCATTTGATTATCCTCCTATTGTTTTTCAATCCTTTTATAATTTTGCCGAAACACCGTCAACAACTGTATTATAAATCTCCGTTTTAAAAACATCAAATATCTATATCTTATATTTAGATATTCCTTTTATTTATAATTGTGTTATAATGTATTAAACTTTTTAGGAGGTAAGTATGGAAATTCGAGTATTGAACTATTTCGTAGAAACAGCTAACCAAAACAGCATGACAAAAGCGGCAAAAAGATTGCATGTAACACAACCTACTCTCTCAAAACAACTTAAAGATTTAGAAGATGAGCTGGGGCAAAAACTGTTTATCCGCTCCAACTACAGTGTGAAACTTACTTCTGAAGGTGAACTTCTTTACAAAAGAGCGGTAGATATACTAAACATAGTTAATAAAACAGAAAATGAATTTAAGTCTATGAATAATTTTAACGGTGGTGATTTACACATAGGCTGTGCCGAGTCTTATGGAATAACTATAGTTGCAAAAGCCGTTAAATCACTAAGCGATAAATATTCCAATATCAAATTTCATCTATACAGCGGTAATTTTGAAAAAGTTACCAAACAGTTAAATGGAGGACTTTTAGATTTTGCTGTAACGGTACAGAGTCTTGATACCTCCTCATTTAATTCACTAAACTTACCTTATATGGACAAATGGGGCATTTTAATGCGTAAAGATAGCAAATTGTCCAATAAAACAAATATAACTATAAATGATATTTCAAAAATACCTATTATTATTTCAAGACAGGGTTTTTCTGATGAAATGCCGAATGAACTAAAAAACATACAATCAACTCTTAACATAGTAGGCACATACGACCTTCTTTATAATGCAAGTATTTTTGTTAAAGAGGGATTAGGATATGCTTTTTGCCTTGATAAATTGATAGATACAAGTTCAGAAAGCGATTTAATTTTCAAAGAAATTTCCCCACATATCTCATCTCCTATGAAGATAATATGGCCAAGCAAATCCATATTATCAAAGACAGCCGAATTATTTTTAGAAGAACTGAAAAAGAGCTTGAATTAATCTATTTAAAAATTTATTGTGAGTTGGAACTACCCTTAGAAGTCACACCGGATACTTGGGTTTATCCCTTTTGCGTGGATATCGGCTTAGTTTTGAAATTAACTCTATATCCGACAGACGAAATCATATATAGAACTTATGAAAACACAAAACGGTGGTAAACCCAATAAAAATATGTGGTTTGATGAATGGGAGTACCCAAGAAATGTGGGTGTTATTATTGCCGATACAATATCAGGTGGCAATGGAATGATATATTTAGATTACATAGATTGCAGCAAAGACATAGAACCGAAGGTCTCCATCTGTTTACAGGAAGGTGATTTTGAGCTAATTGTTATATCATCAAACTACAATAACAATTTTACCATTTGTCCTATGATTATCCAAATCAATCAGAGCTTCTCTGATATTTTCAAATTTGTAAATGTTACCGATAAGTGGCTTTAGATCTTGATTATCTATAAATGCAAATATATCTTTCAGATCTTTTGCAGTCGGATAATTCGAATGAAATCCTGTCAAATATGCCCCGTTCGGTATCTGTGTGATAGGATAGAATTCAGTTATTGCAAACCCGCCGAGCACTCCCGTCTGACATACAATTCCACCATTTGTA
This sequence comes from Lachnoanaerobaculum sp., assembly GCF_057250505.1. Classification (NCBI taxonomy): domain Bacteria; kingdom Bacillati; phylum Bacillota; class Clostridia; order Lachnospirales; family Lachnospiraceae; genus Lachnoanaerobaculum; species Lachnoanaerobaculum sp. Next base: position 75,654 of record NZ_DBHIEQ010000004.1, read on the forward strand.
AGACAACTTAAGCTGTCAACTACAGTGCGACCACCAATCAGCTCAAGTACTTTTGTCACTCCACTTACCTTATTTCTTATACTGCCATCCGACAAATCACCTTTATCAAGAATACGCTCATCAGCACCTACATCTTTTAGAAGTTGAAGTTTTGATGACCTATGTGTTGTCGCTACAGCCTTGCAACCCAATGCTTTGGCAATCTGAATTGACACATACCCAAGTGCACAGCTACCGCCTCTAACCAAAAGTTTATCGCCGGGCTCCAGCCTTAGTCCCTCAAACAGTGATCCCCATGCTGTATAATATGTCTCCGGCACTGCTGCCATCTCTTCCCAACTAAGTCTTGTTTCTATAGGAAATACATGACTGATAGGAAGTAGTGCATATTCTGCATAACTTCCATCAAAGCTTCTTCCCATTCCACCCATAAGGGAAGCTACTTTCTGTCCTTTTGGCAATCCGGAATCTGAAGGATCCTCAATAAGTCCGACACATTCAATTCCCGGAATAACAGGCTTTTTTATATAATCTCTTTCTATTTCATATTCCCTAAGAATCTGTTCAGAATGATTCAGACCGAAAGCCATTATCTTTACAAGGACCCATCCGGATTTAACCTCCGGTATTGGAACCTCCTTAAGAAATATATCCTCTGCCTTTGTAGGCTTATCAATTATAACTGCTCTCATATTTGCACATATACCTAATCAAATTTATTAGAAAGATCCCAGTGATGATTTCCAAGTTCTTTTACAAATGTTGCAAAATCAGACTTACATTCAGTCAGATAGTATGCAATAACATGGGATCTGTTATTTCCAAACTGTGATGTGAGGACCTCACTATTTTCAAAACATTTGTTTATGATGTCCTCATCATATATAAAATTTACTTTTCCTGTTACTGTCAAGTAACTCATTGTTTCCTGATCTCCAATGCAAAGTGTAATATATGGATACGCCTGCATCTCCTTATATGAGGTATAAAAGTCTACTGTATCAAAATACAAAACTCCATCCTCCTCGAATTTATATTCAAGCGGTCTGATTTTGGGTTTACCGTCCAGACCAAGTGTTGTTACATATTGCATAGGCCAGTACTTCAATAGTGAAGTAACTGTACCGATACCATCTTCATAATCAAGTGACTGTAAATAGCTCATTGTATTTGTTGTCTTTTTTTTCGATTTCATTGTCTTACAATATTTCTCCGGTCAAATCATTCTTTTCTTTCCAACACTGAGGATCTGCCGCATAAAATGAGCCGCTTGTACCCTTTGCTACAGCAGGACATCCCCTACACCATGCAAGAAGCTCACATTTACTGCATTTACTGAAATTATCATATTCTCGATAGTTATCCAGCGAACTGACCCATACCTTTGCCAAACGATCCTTAAACACATTACCAACCTTGCTTTGTGCAACTCGTCGGCAAGCATATATATCACCTGTCGGTAAAATTGTAATATGGCAGTTTCCACAATTACATCCGTTGTAAATCATTCCCTCCTGTGCATACTCAGGAATTTTAAATTCTCCGGTCTCATACTGATGTAGCGTCCACAAATGATCTTTACGATTAAAATATGTCTTACAGTCTTGAGCCTCATAATATTTAAATTTAGCGTCAATATCTGACAGGCTTTCCCTATACTCTTGTGCAGTCATAGATGCATCCAAATCTCCACCACTTGGAACATATCTTGAGAATGAGAAAATATTAACACCTGTATTTACAACAGCATCTATAATACCGGGAACCTCATTACGATTTGTTTTAGAAACTGTAGTCATAATAACACTTCGAATACCTGCCCTGTTAAGACTTCCTATTTTCTCAAGTGTACAATCATAGGATCCGGGCTTTCTAAACCAATCATGAGTTTCTCTAATACCATCAATAGACATCTGATATTTTTCACATCCATACTCTTTCAACTTCTTACATACATCATCGTTTAGATGGAAAGGGTTTCCCATAATTGTAAACTTGACATTATTTTCTCTAAAAAGTCCTAAAAGTTTCCAAAAATCAGGATGGAGAATCGGATCACCGCCTGTTAAGTAAAAATAAGGTGTACGACCATATGTCTCACAAAAGTCCAAACAATTATTAAATGTATCTTGCATTTCCTGCCATGACATAGACTTTAGACAATTATAATTGCCTCCTGAAAAAATATAGCAGTGCTTACATCTTTGATCACATTCATCTGTTATATGCCACTGAAATGAAAAATATGGCTTCATGATTTCTCCTCCATCCCTTTACTGTTGCTGATACTTACTTGTCAGAAGCTCCGCATGCTGTTCCACACGCTGAAGGCTTATCGGCTGCTCCACATGCTGCAGGTGCTTCTTCCGGCTTATCGGCCGCTCCGCATGCTACAGGTGCTTCTGTCTTATTGTCAGATGCTCCACATGCTGACTGTGCTTTTACTTCCTTTTCATTCCATCCAAATAAATTTTTTAATGACATTTTCATTTCCTTTCTGCAGCTTTGCTGCAATGCCTTTTTGTTTTGCAATATAATATTAACAATAAAATACTTCTCTGTGAAATGAATATATGTTATTATTTATAACTAATAGGAATAAATATAAATAGAGGTTTAGCCAATGAATATAGATCAATTAGAATGTTTTATCAGTCTTGCCAATACACTAAATTACATGAAGACATCAGAGACACTGGGACTGACACAGCCGGCTGTCACAAAACAGATTCAAGCTCTTGAAAATGAACTTGAATGTAAACTCTTTAATAGAACTACAAGGTCGGTAACTTTGACTAATGTAGGTGCCGCCTTTTTGTCAGATGCCAATATCATGATTGACACATATTATCATTCTGTGGATCGTATAAAAAGCTTTCAAAGAAAAGCAAGTCGCTCACTTAGAATTGGATATATGGATCCTCATACTATAAATATTATCAGTCAAATTCTTAAGTCTGTACTGTTATCTCATCCAAATGTTATTCCTGAATTTAGACATAATCAGACAGATGCCAACTTAAGCCATCTGATAAACAATCAGCTTGACCTCATTATCGGTATGAAGGATGCGAAATTTAAAGATGCAGATATAACTTTCACACATTTGCGTGATGAATATTTTTTTGTTGTAATGAAAAATGATCTCCCCTTAGCTAAAGTATTAAAAGACTCCGGTAAAACTTCTGTTACAACAGAGGATTTATGGGATATGAATCAAATCATTTCAATACCTCCTTATCTCCTGAAAAACTTTTTTTCAAGAGGACACCGTATTCTTCCTGTAAATGATAATGTAGATAATGCAATTTGCTCTGATTCAAATGAAACTTATGGGCTTATTTTAGCAGGCTTTGGCTATGCCTATATTCCTGAACATGAGATTATTGAGCACCCGGATTTGAAAGTTTTTGCTTGGGAAGAATCTCCTCATGCTCCATTCGGTATCTATAGTAAGGCATCTGCACTTAAAGACATAACATCCCCTGAATATACCTTTATTCATAATGCAAAAGAAACCTCATAGTATCGTTATAACCGATAAAAATTTTTTCTCCATTTTTACACTCTATCCACTGCACCAACCGAACAAACCGTTAAGCAGTTACCACAATGCAGACAATGCTTATTCTCAATTACATAGGGTATGGTCTCTTGGTTAATGCAATTTTGTGGACAAACTTCCACACACTTACCACATCCGATACAATCATCCGTAATAAAATAACCTTTCATTTCATCTGTTTTAACTCCAAAAGAAAAATTTGCTCTCTCTATCGGTTTTTTAGATAAGTCAAACCATTCTCCTGTACCTTCATAAATTTGAAATACTGTCAGGGCTTTTCTTGATTCAGCAGTTGGATATATTTGATACATATATTGATTCTTTTCAAATAAATCAGAAATTTTTTCATATCCAAGTTCCTTAACTTTTCCTCTTACAGATACCGCCACTCGTGACATTGTGTCCTCGCCTTTCATAGCTGTAAATGCAAGAAATTTCTTGTCCGATAATCTATCATATAAGTTCTTACCTTTTGCGGTCAAAAAATATAAACTTGAATCATCTGCATCCATCATATCAATAGCCGCTGTAACCGGAAGACCTTCACTATCTACAGTAGCAACTATGACTGTATGAATTTCATCTACTATATATTTCAAATAATTCTTCGCTTCCATCATAATTTCTCCTAAAAAACTCCGTTTTCATCCGGAGTCTTAAATCTCTTTTGCCAAAAGCTCTTTCATTCCACTCTTTAGATCATCTAAAGTATATTTCTTCATCTCATTTTCCATAGCAAGTTGAACGGCTTTCAGCTTATCATCCAATAACACATGAATATTTCGACCTACGGGACACTGAGGATTAGGACCGGCATGAAAACTGAACAAATCCCCATTTTCTACCGGATCAATCGCTTCATATACATCATAAAATGTTATCTCATTCAAAGGTCTTGTTATCTCTACTCCTCCTGTACCCCTTGCTACCATAATTAGTCCTGCATTTTTGAGCTGTGAGAGAATTTTTCAAATGATAACAGGATTTGTATTTATACTTCCTGCAAGAAAATCACTTGTAATTTTATACTCATTACCAAAAGTATCCACACAGGTGAAAATATGCAAGGCTACTGTAAATCTGCTCGATATTTGCATAGTAATTTCCTCCTGCTGTCATTCTACACTCTTTATGTTGTATTATCAATTGTTACATTAGAACTTTCCATTTTGATTTTTCCAAGTCTTTTTGTCAGCTATGGTTTCCATAACATCCCAGTGTTCTGCAATTTTCCCATTTTCCACACGGAACAAATCATAGAAGGATGTTGCTACACCCCCAAATGTTCCTTCACTTACTGCAAGTGCATAATCTCCATCAGCCAGTACAAAATAAGTCTTATTATATATCATCTGTATTCCCTGTTTTGCCAACGCTTCAAGTGCAGCACCAAGCCCTGAAAGTCCGTCAGCAATTGCTGTATTGTGCTGAATATAATTATCTTCATCAAAGTATGAAGTAAGCCTATCAGGATTTTCTCCACGAAGGACATCTCCTACAAATCCCTCTACAACCTTTCTTGTCTCTTCCTTATCCACATCTTTCTTCTCTAAGTTGCCGTCAACCTGTGTATGTCCTGACGGATTAGGTTCCGTTTTTGTAGCCAAATTGTCCCAGTGTTCTGCAATCTTTCCTTCTGAGTCAAATCTGAAAATATCAAACGCTACCTGCTCTCCTGCTCCTGCAAAATTATATACCGTCTGTAAGAATACCTTATCGCCATCTTCAAATGCACGAACATTATTAACAGTTGTTTTAACCGGTGCCGATGTAAGATATTCAACTGCTCCTACAAAAGCATCTCTTCCTGTTCCATAAGCAAGATTATGCTGAATGTAACCCTCTGCAAGAAGTTCCCTTGCCTTCATTGTATCTCCTGATGCAAATGTGCTAATAAGTGCCAATGCTTTCTCTTTGTTTGTCATGATAATTTCCTCCTGAATTTGATTTATTGTATTGATGTAACCTTTATTGTTTCATCTTGTGAACTTATATTATCACTATGTGGATGTAATGTCAATAGTTACATCTATTTTTTCCGATATACTTGACAATTGTAAGGAAAGGAAATCAAACTATAAGAATAAAGAAATTACAAAAGAAGTATTGGAAAGTGAACTATCCCGACAGTATGAAAAGATTGTATTCCCTTTGAATAAAATAATGTAAGGTTCTACAGAGGTGGTATCAGAGCAAAAGTTTCTTTCGATATAAATAAGCACAGAAAAAGCACATATCTGAAAGATTATAAGTCTTAAAGTTATGTGCCTTGTTTTATACTATTTTAACTGTTATATATGAAACAAGGATGAAAGTCCCATCAGAAAGATTTTCATCCTTTATTATCAATAGAAGATTCTTATTTACAGACTTTTATTCATAGTCTCGCTATAGAAAAATTTGCATATACTCAATATAATCATGTGAGACCACATTCTTACAATAATTATAGAACGCCCTTTGAGGCACGCTATGGGGCTTAATTACCCTATAGCAGCAAATTAGGTCATCATGTTACAAAAATGCTTGACCACAACAGTTCTACCGACATCTTAGTCGGTAGAACCTCTCATTTTAATTTATACTAAATCTTGACATGAGACCAAATACTTTTTAGTACTCTTGTAATCCATAAATAAAGATGCTGATATTATTATTTAGATTGATTTAATAATTTAGACTCATCATTTTTTAGTACTATTCGCAAATATTCTATCAACTGTTCACAAAACTTATCGCTTTTTAAAGTTTCTTGTATACTACTATGCTTATTTCTCATATATTCTTCTAATGTTTTATATACAATATCTTTTGCCTCTATAAAATATTTATCACAATCATTTTTTAGTTTGTCTACTATGTTTTGGCACTCTGTTTTCATTTTTTTACTTTCAAAACTAGGAACATCTACATCTCCTATTAACAAACATCTAACAACCATAATTATATAGAATCTAATTTTATAATCTTTACTTTCAAACATATCATCTTGTTGCATATTAACAAATTTTACAAACAAATATGCACCAATATAATATATCTCATATTTGTGATTTTTATCAAATATTTTTTTATTATCTATTTTTAGTATATTTGCCGGATTATTTTTATATACAAAGTATGGTTTCTGAAAATACACACTTTCGACTGCTCTAATTAGTCCATGTAATGTTACTACTTGATATTTTCCTTTCATATCCTTTATATCATGACTTTCTCCAGCTCTACGCTCATAAAACATTTCTAATGGCATATCCCTTGAGTACTCAGAAAATATAAGCTGTAGCTCTTTATGATATTCACCTAATGCTATAAATGCTTCATCTGGAACTGGACTCTGTCTATTAGTTGCCTTAACAATGCTAGCAATAATCTCTGGTTCAATAGTATAAATTATTTTAACAGGAACAAATATATCTTTTGCATTATATCTACAATTAAATATTTCATTACTAGTTTGGCACCCATTAACAATCTGAAAATCTGATAGTTCGTATTGATTTGCACCTAAAGAACTCACAGATTTTGTTATTATAGTAACTCCATTATTTAAAAGTATAAATTTATCTCTATGCTCTTTACTACTAATGGTTTCTCTTATTTCTGCGTTGACACGATTACTAACTCCTTGATAATCTCTAACATTATCATAAAATATCCTCCTCCGGATACCTCCATCTAAATCACAAATAATATTTAAGTAATCCTCACCAGACAAATATCCTAAGTAGGCTTCTTTAACACCTTCAATCTTTTCTAAAGTAATACAATTTTTAAGATTGATACGTGCCTTTACACTATTTGTTATTTCACGATATGACGTCAGTATATACTCTCTTCCCAAAACTTTGATCTCAATATTTTTAATATCACTATTGCCTAAATCATTTTTTTTCTCTACATCCTCACAAATACTATTTATTATTTCAGGCTTGTCATCATTACCTGCTGTAACATAATAAATATGGCACTTAGGAGATCCGCTAGTACAAAGTTTATAATTATCATACTCGAACAATTCATCATATATTTGTTTAGCATTCATTATATTCTCATTTTTCTCAGAAATTTTATCAAAGTCATTCAAAAAAAACTTTGAGGCTGTGATTGTTTTTAATAGATCTCCGCTATCATATTCCTCGCTAGTTTTCGATTGTATAAAAATAATATCAACATCTAATTTCTTTGATTTTGAATATGTCTTTATATCATCACTACTCAATACCAAATTGCCATTTACAACAAATGCAATTGCATCTAAGCCAAACTGCCCTTTATCATCAATCACTACCACATCCAAATCACCTCTATCTGAAAATGCATCTGGATGAAATTTTGATATCAATAAATAATTTATCAAATACTCAAATTGTTTTGTAGTTCCTAGATTTTCTAAACTATACTTTTTAGTAAAATCCTTTAAACAACCTTCTAAAATCCTACTTAATGCCAATATTACCCTCCATATTTGCTTAAAATCGCTTATTTATTGTATAAATAAAATAAATATACTTCTATTCAGTATAATTACTCAACTCTAATATATACTTATATTACAATAATAATTACCATTACTCCAACTCAATAGTCCCCGGTGGCTTACTTGTTATATCATAAAGTACCCTGTTTACATGGTCTACCTCATTGATAATCCTGTTGGTCACCTTTTCAAGTACTTCCCAAGGGAGTCTTGCAGCCTCTGCTGTCATAAAGTCTATTGTCTTAACTGCACGAAGTGCTATAGCATAGTCATAAGTTCTGTAATCGCCCATTACTCCTACGCTTCTCATATTTGTAAGAGCTGCAAAGTACTGGTTGATTTCCTGTGAAAGTCCTGCCTTATCTATCTCCTCACGGTATATAGCGTCTGCATCCTGAACTATCTTTACCTTCTCGGCTGTAACTTCACCGATAATTCTGATTCCGAGACCCGGTCCCGGGAACGGTTGACGAAATACAAGATGCTTCGGTATACCAAGCTCAAGTCCCACCTTTCTTACCTCATCCTTGAAAAGATCTCTAAGCGGCTCTATGATTTCCTTGAAATCAACATAGTCAGGAAGTCCTCCTACATTGTGATGTGACTTGATTACTACACTCTCTCCACCAAGTCCCGATTCTACAACATCAGGGTAAATTGTTCCCTGTACCAAGAAATCTACCTTACCTATTTTTTTAGCCTCTTCTTCAAAGACTCTGATAAATTCCTCACCTATTATCTTACGCTTCTTTTCAGGCTCGCTTACACCAGCAAGTTTTGAATAGAATCTTTCCGCTGCATTTACTCTGATGAAGTTCAGCTTATAATTGCCGTTCGGTCCGAATACAGCCTCAACTTCATCGCCTTCATTCTTTCTAAGAAGTCCATGGTCTACAAATACACAAGTAAGGTTTTCACCTACCGCCTTGCTGAGCATTACCGCAGCAACTGATGAGTCAACACCGCCTGAAAGTGCACAAAGTACCTTACCGTTGCCGACCTTTTCTTTGATTGCCTTTATACTGTTTTCCACAAAGGCATCCATTTTCCAGTTACATTCACATTTGCAGACATTCTTTATAAAGTTTCCAAGCATTACAGAGCCATATTCCGAATGTAAAACTTCAGGGTGGAACTGAATTCCATATAGATTCTTTGCTGTATTCTCATATGAAGCTACAGGACAGTCATCACTATGTGATGTAATCTCAAATCCTTCACCAATTTTACTTATATAGTCTGTATGGCTCATCCATACAATGCTTTCCTTAGGCACATTCTCAAACAATGCACTGTCAGCCTTATCAACTGTAAGCTTTATTTTACCGTATTCTCTTACGCTTGCCTTTTCTACCTTTCCGCTAAGCAGATGCTGCATAAGCTGTGCACCGTAGCATAGTCCAAGTACAGGAACCCCAAGTTCAAAAAGCTCCTTTGAATATGTGGCCGAATCAGGCAGATAGCAACTGTCCGGTCCTCCTGTAAGTATGATTCCCTTCGGATTTTTCTTCTTGATATCTTCTAAAGGGGTTTTATATGAGTAAATCTCACAATATACATTGTTCTCTCTTACTCTTCTTGCAACTAATTGATTGTACTGACCTCCAAAGTCCAAAACAATTATAAGCTCCTGCTTTAATTCCATCTGTATCTCCTATACTTGATAAAATAATTTTACTTACAATAATATATCCTAAATAGTAAAAAAACGCAATTATTAAGTTGTCCTTTAATGCTTATCCTTTGCAACGCTTGTTGATATTATAAAAGCCCTCATATTCTTATTTTCATCAATTCGTATATAGGCATAATACTCATTCCAGAATATAGAATCACTGTTGGTACGCCATGATATTCCATATACCGAATCTGTAGGCTCAGATTCATCCGGTATCATCCAAAGTTTCTTTTTAAAAAGCTTTCTTAAATCATCTGTATAAAAAGTACCCAACAGACTCAAATCACCAAGCTTAACATCTATATTCGAACTTTTAAGTGCATCTTTACAGTCCTTATCCATATAGAAATTCACGACCTTGGCATCCTTTATATCCACATCTTTATTAAGGCTTCCATACAAATCTATCGCACCTATAAGTGTACTATCTTTCGCCAATAAATATGGCGCTCCCCTTAAGGTCTCTCCGGTACTTCTATATCCCTTTTCTACGGTAATATCCTGATTTTCGTCATATTTGGTATACGAGCCGCTTGTCAGCATTTCACTGTATTCATATGTATTCTCATCATTCATTACATATATGTCAAAGCCTTTATCCAAGAGGTCTGAAACACTTGTTTTACTCATTGTTACTTTCATATTTCCAATAGTCATTACAGGGGGCTTTACCGGCACGCCTATAAGAATATACCAAAAGCATAAATAAACAAATAGTAAAGCCAAACCTGAAAGAGTAAGTATAACATTAGTCTTACGTCCGCTTGCATTTATAAGTGCTCTGACAGGTATAGCTACAATCATACCTCCAAGGGACGCAAAAGCCGGTCCGACATAACTCATAAGCTTTATTACTGTTAACAGTACAATAGCTATAACCAAAATATGAAAAAACAAGTCGCTGATTTTTATTTTACCAGTACCGCTTTGAGATTTTTTCTCTCCGCTTATACCGTACTCGGAATTTTTGTTAAGCCTTCCCATCAACCAAATCAATATAGCAATATACCAAAATCCCAGAAATACCATTAACCCTATAAATATTAATCTGACACTCATTCTTATCCCTTCCCTTACTGCATTTATATAATATTATTCTACCATATTTTGTATGAATTTTTTTAATGTTTGCAAAAAAGCATTCCAAATTTCATTTTGATGTGTTATCATAACACAAATTTTTCTTTACTGAGGAATGAGGAAAAATTAGCGCCATGACTTCGGGGAGTCCCAAGTCGACGAGGTAAACAGTTATCGAAAGATTCGGCGGATGCTGTTTCGGAGTAGTGCATCGTAAGAGGAAGAAAAAAAGCGAAATCAAGATCGTAACAAAAGCTTTCTTCGCACAATAAACAATCAAATAGGAGAAAATACAATGTGCGGTATTGTCGGTTTTGTTGGGCAGGGGAATACAAAGGATATTCTACTGTCCGGTCTTTCGCGTCTTGAATACAGAGGTTATGATTCTGCGGGAATAGCTCTTTATTCAAGACCTTTCACTGTGGTAAAGGCTGTAGGTAAATTAAAAAAATTGAAAAAGAAGGTCGCAGCTTCCAAAGGATGTGAGCTTCCCTTCTCTATGGGAATCGGTCACACACGCTGGGCAACTCATGGTAAGGCTGATGAAAAGAATGCTCACCCACATCTGTCCATGCATAAGGAAGTGGTGTTGGTACATAACGGTATTATTGAAAACTTTGCGGATTTAAAGAACTTTTTACAAGAAAAAGGCTACAACTTCTACTCAGACACAGATACGGAAGTGGCTGTAAATCTGATTGAGTATTTTTACCTACAGGAAAAGAATATCTTAAAAGCACTCCTCGCAGTACAAAAGGAGTTGAAGGGTTCTTACGCCTTTGCAATTATGTTCAAGGATGATGCAAATACACTTTATGCCATGAGAAAGGACAGTCCTTTGGTTGTAGGAAAAGGTGAAAACGGATTCTATCCGGCTTCCGATGTCTCAGCTTTTCTTGATTATACCAAGGAGTTCTATAAATTAGAAAATAAAGAAATTTTAAGCATTACAAAAAATGAAATACATATATACAACAAAAACGGAGAAGAGGTAAAGCGCTCCTCCACTGTCGCAGAGCTTGACAGCAGCATGATTCATAAAGGAGAATATCTTCACTTTATGGAAAAGGAAATCTTCGAGCAGCCTCAGGCCGTACAGGATACTCTGCTCTACTCCTGCGACAAGGAAAATAATGAATTTTCCTATGAGGCATTCTCAATGAGTGAAAAAGATTTCCGAGATATTACAAGGATTAGGGTCATTGCGTGCGGCTCCGCCTACCACGCAGGATATGTATTAAAGTCGGTTTGTGAGAGCTTGGCAAGAGTTCCGGTACAGGTGGAACTTGCAAGTGAGTTTCGCTACAATCACCCGATTTTAGAAGACGGAGAACTGGTAATAGGCATCAGCCAGTCGGGAGAGACTGCGGATACTTTAGCCGCAATAAAGGAAGCTAAAAAATTGGTGGCTAAAACCCTTTCCATAGTAAATGTAAACGGCTCAGCCATTGCCGGTGAATCCGACTTTGTATTTTATACACAGGCAGGACCTGAAATTGCGGTAGCCACCACCAAGGCCTACAGTTGCCAGCTTGTTGCAGGCTACATTTTCTCACTGCTGTTAGCTAAAGCAAAGGGCAAAATTAAAGATGAAGAGGCTCATAGACTTAAAGAGGAGCTTTTCAATCTCCCCGGTAAGATTCAACAATGTCTTTCACTTGACAGTGAAACCCTACCTATGGCAAAAAAACTGAAGGATGATAAAAATATTTTCTTTCTTGGAAGAGGTCTTGACTGGGCAGTCTCCATGGAAGGAGCTTTGAAGCTTAAAGAAATCAGCTATATTCACTGTGAAAGCTACAGCAGCGGTGAGTTAAAGCACGGTACCATCAGCTTAATAGAAAAGGACAGTCCTGTGATTGCTCTTCTTTCTCAAGAGGAGCTTGCCGCAAAAAGCATTTCAAATATTCACGAGGTAAAAAGCCGTGGTGCCAAATGCTTTGCTTTCACTATGGAAGATATTTCAGTAGAGGAAGACGACTTTGAAGAAATACTTAGCGTCCCGAAGACCCAACCTCTCTTTGCCGGAAGCCTTTTGGTAGTTCCGCTGCAGTTTCTTTCCTATCAGGTAAGCCTCTTAAAGGGCTTAGACCCTGATAAGCCGAGAAATCTGGCAAAGTCTGTTACGGTGGAGTAAACTATAAATTTTAAAATCGAGTACAATTAATCAAAGTCTATGACTACTTAAGTTGTAGACTTTGATTATTTTGTCCTATACCCCGGTAGTCAGGGATTTCATCTTGCTGACATCCTACATCACTGCTCCATTAGAATCTACCCCCGCCTGCATTATAGCCGGGCCGCGAATTACGGAAGTATCATTGTCCCTTCTTGCAATCACAGCATTGTCATCTGCATACTAACATCCTTGACTATTTCTACAATATGTATCCACTACCGTCCCGATAGACATCATGGCGTACTGCAAGCTCCCACAAGAAGTAGTGTACCAAGTGAATGGTATTCAGTTATCAGAGAACGCTTGCTTGTGTCCTTGCATTTATAAGTTTATTTGAAAGTCCTCTGATAATTATTGTATTCCTTTATTTTCTTATTTATCTAACGATTCCGGTTCTAATAAGAAATCTTCTATTCCAATATATAGGATTCCATTTTCGTCATGCCAAGGCATAATATTGTCTCTTACGACAACAATCTTTTTGAACGAATCTGATACTCGAACAAGCGAATTGATTTCTTGTAGTCTCTTAGATTCATCCTCAACACTGAGTGCTGATTGCACATAGTATTGCTTACTTCCTTTATTCGCTACGAAATCAACTTCTAACTGAACTCTTTTTGATTTTTTGTCTTTGTCTCGATAGTTGTATTCCACAACACCAACATCAATATCAAAATCCCTAGCAATTAGCTCATTGTAAATCACGTTTTCCATGATGTGATTTTCTTCCTGTTGTCTAAAATTCAGTCTGCCATTTCTTAATCCAACATCACTGAAATAATACTTCAGTGGAGTGTCAATATACTTCTTCCCTTTAATATCATAACGATATGCCTTATTTAAAATGAACGCATCAATAAAGTAATCAAGATATTTACTTATGGTCGCAAGTGCGACCCGTACTTGTCGCATTGACTGGAATGTATTGGACAACTTATTTGGATTCGTAAGCGATCCAATGGCCGATGACACAATATTTAATAATTCCTCCAAAACATCCTGATCATTTTCAATCTTATTATGCTCCAGCACATCAGAAATATAGGTCTTTGAAAATAGATCCTTTAAATACTTACTTTTTTCTTCATGCGTTTTTAAAGACAATACAAACGGCATTCCCCCATAGGTATAGTATTCTCTCCACGCATTTCTCTTATCCCCTTCGTATGCAGAATAGAACTCTGCAAAAGTAAGTGGATTCATACGAATCTCATCTCCACGCCCTCTAAACTCAGTTAAGATATCTGAAGACAACATCTTTGAATTGCTACCTGTTACATATAAATCCATATTTTTCAGCTTCATTAATCCTAACAGCACATCAACAAATCCGATTTTAGCCTCTTTGTCATCTACATACGGATTCTGAATTTCTGACACCTTTTGAATCTCATCGATGAACACATAGCACTTCTGCTTTTTATCAGAAATAGCAGCTCGGATATATTGATCAAGTTCCATTGGATTTCTATATTTTGCATAACTGATTTCATCCAATGCCAACTCTACTATATTATCTTCTGACACTCCGGTAGATACCAAGTACTCGTAAAATTTTTGCGTATTGCTGCATTTTTATGATGAGTTGTTATCATCACTCTTACCTATAGTATCACTTTTATAACTCTCTCTATTTGCGACAGGTACCAATCACGTCAAGCAGTTTGTTTCTTGCTTCTACACGCTTACAATCATGGCCTAAAAGTAGATAATCAATACTTACATCTAAAGCACAAGATATTTCATCTAGTGTATCTATTGAAAACCTTCAGTTCTCACTCAGAATATATTTTAGATGTGCCAAGCTTCCATAATCTTTCTCTGCAAATTCCTCCTGTGTCTATCCCTCCACTTTAATTTGCTTACGGATTCTTTCTCCACACTTCTTTACGTCATAATAAGTTTTTCATTTACCTTCAATCTAAAATTTCAAAATTTTTATCGTGTTTTAGATTTTATAATTTTCGATTATCTCTTCGATGAAGTTTTCAAATTCTTGTTCAAAGGCACTATTATAATATTCCTCTAATAGATTTTTCGCCTCTTCAAAGGTTTTACAACTATCAAGCTCAGCTTTAGAGGGGCATTTTGAAAATATCTCATCCGCCTTATTTAAATTTTTTTGACTTACTGAACCATATAAAACGTTTGCTTGTCCTGATAGTTCATTTTTTATCATATCAATTTTATTCCTAATGGTTTCATTTCCAATTTTTTTATTCAAGTTCGGATCTAATTTAATATAATTCCCTATATAGCATACCTTGGAGTATATTTTTTGTTGATATTCAAACTCAATTACTTCTTCTCCACGATATTTGGTACTTATTTTTCCACTGGCATTAATTGCAAAATGTTCATCATTACATACAAGAGGATTTCTATACTTTACGTAATCTGCTATTTTTGGCTTACATTTCGATGAAGAAATATTATAGGTTTCTATAATTGCCAGAACTCTAGAAGCCTTGTATTTACCAATATTTTTTATTTCATCTTTATCCCTACTAACCACATTCTTGTTCAGCTTGACCTTACTTGATATTGACTCAAGATATTTTAAGCCTCGTTTTGTCAACTCTTCCATCCAGTTATTCTTCAAAACAATTGGAGCAAACACTTTACTCTGCTTATCATTAGGATTTCCGGCTGAGAAAACAGTTGCTAAAACATTTATTGGATATATCAAATAATACTCTTCTTTCGAAGCCTTTTTATTTTGAATCACGTCAATAAAGTATTTCATTAAAAGCATTTTAGGAACAACATCAGAGCACTTCAGAATATCTTGTATTATAATAAAAATCGCATCATAACTATTATCATCTAATTTTGCACCTTCATTAAAATAACCTTTAAAATAAATGCTTGGTGACTTTCTTGAATTCGAAACTGTTTCACAAAATTGTTGAAACTGCTCTACTCTTTTAAACATACTTTTGTAATAATTTGGTTCCTTAACTAGAACCTCAATATCGGTCCCAAGGTCGTAAACTTTATCATTAATTATTAGTTTTTTATTAAGCTTATAGTCCTCCGAAATACTTTTAATTTTATAGTTTGTCACTGGTCCTAAAGTACACAGCATATAATGCAAGAACATTGATTCTTTAGGGTATTGGATATTATGTTCATTTTCGTACCTAAAACAAGCTTGCTGTATCTTTTTCCAATATGTAGCTGCATTATCATATTGCTCTCTAAATGCATACGCTTTTAATATATCAGAAGGTTGTAATTTCTCAGATTTATTATTTATATCTATGAAATAATCTGCACATACTCGTTTTGCGCTAGGATCATTCTTATTTGTATCTGCAATTAGAATATTAACGGTACTCTCTAAAAGATTTTTCTTAAGAGTATCTCTATCAATATTCGACATACCATCAATATTTTGCTTTACACATTCCCATAAGTCTTTAATTCGACTTTCTTGTTCTAAAAAATCACTTACTCTATACTCTTCAATATGACTTTCTTCGATTTCTGAAGCAAACTCATCAGTCAATACTTTCCAGAAATACTTAAATGTGTCGTTTTCAAAACCACAATATGTAAATTCTTCACCTGTATTCTCATTTTCTTTTTGAAAAATTCTTTTGAGAATCATATAAAAGACAGTCATTCTTTGTTGCCCATCAATAATCTCAAAGTCTTCTTCATTAGAGCTACTGACAAGTAAAATACCTAAAAATTTATTTCCAACTAATAAATCATCAATAAGTACTTGAAGATTATTTCTTCTCCATTGAATTTCTCTCTGATATCCTGGAATAATATATTTTCTTTTTGAATTTAATTTATATTTTTTTGAATTCTCTCCATTATCAGAATACATAATCGTAGTTTCTGATTTTTTCAGCAGTTGATCAATATAAATAACACTACTTATCAAATGGTTCACTTTTTTCTCCTTATCTTTTGCTGTGTACTATTTTCCCAAGCATATTCCTGTATTATTTATCCGGCTTAGAAAAATTCTTCTTGGAAGAAATCCTTCTCTCCGTTTGAACTATCCATAAGTGAATCAATATACTCGTCTAGAGAATCTGTAATAATATCATCCCACGCTCCAGATGATTTTACTTTTTCTGCAATCTTCCACGTCGTTATACTCGTTCCAAACATTTCGTTCAGCTTATCCGTGAGCATATTCAATGTCATTTTCCCATATCCTTGTGTAATCCATTTACATATGCTTTGAAGATTCAGATTTTCACTGTTTCTAGATAAAATAATGTTGCCTGCAACCCTTAAAGAACATGTTCCTTCCTGTTGTCTCATGATACAATTACACATCCAAATATTTGAATTCAGCTTATCAATGATTGACAATTTAGAGATTTTATCCCAAATGCTTTGTGCATTAAAATAATCCTCCGTTACATAACTTGAAAGTAATTGCTGAATATCTTGAATTTCATCAAGTGACAATCCATAATCTTTATTTACTTTGCTTAGTGAAAAAAGAATTTTGGGTGATACTTCAATATACTCCAAAGATCTTTTCTTTTTATCCAATGCTGATGTAAATGAAGATAAACTAATCAGTCTTGGATCGAATTTTGATAAATCAATGACAACCTCAGAAAATATTTCCGAATCAAAAAAATTCGTAACACTACCATATAATGATTTATACGCATAACCTGCATTAAGAGTATATCCGATACGCATAAAAGACGTCGCATTTAATGCATCCTCCGATGAGTTTATGCAGATATTCCTAAAGATCTTTTCCAAATCATCAATAAACCATATTTTTGAAGATTCTAGTACGCTAATAAAAGCATCAACATCTATTTCATTGATTTCTGGTACATCAATAGCATATATTCCGTTAGCTAAATAATTAGAGAGGAAATGCGAAAGTACTGGATTCCCAAGTGCACTATCTTTTCTCACTCCAAATCTTTCTTCATATGCTGCGTAATAATCATAATATTCTATGGGAGAAAGCTCTTTTAGCAAGTGTAAAGCTTGCCTTTCTTCATCTCCATCTCCAACTATCAATGTAGGAATTCGGCGACATGTAATGCCGTTTTCTCTTGAAAAATCTTCCGCTGTTTTTATCAAACAATATAATTCATGTCCATCACGAATATCGTAATCAATCATAACATCCGGAAAATCTCGCCATATTAATTCAGCTGAGATTACCAAATCTTGGTATATATTAAAATCAATTTCTTTGCCTAATGATTTACAATCAACATTTAAATATCTAAATTTATTATCATTATTAAAAACAATATTTTTGGCAGTTCTTAAATGATTAGTAAGAGTTCTAAGATTTAGCTTCAGCTTTTTACTATCGTATCCATATGTCAAAATATATTGATTATATAATGCTTCAAATTCTTCCATACTAACAGAAATGTCGGAATTGTTCATCAGTACCTTATAAACCATTTTCGTACGAGAAACAGAGTCCTTTTCAACTCTTTGGGCTTTTTCTAAACAAAATTCTCGGATTCTCTCAACATAAGGTCCTGTATATCCCTCTAAAGAGTCTTTTGATAATATTTGTTTCCCGTGCTTATATCGTTGAGAAAGATATTCATATCCCCACTTGTCAATCTCTGGAAACAGAACAATCATATCTTTTTTATCGATATTAAAATATTCAAACGGAATTCTAAAATAATCCTCAATAAGCAAAGGAAATTTGTCTATCTGTTTTGCAGCAATTTGCCTTACTCTCTCTCGGGTTACATCTAGCAACTCTCCAATCGTTTGTAACGTCTCACCATCAAGCTTAAAGTATATTATGGAATGTACTCTTTCATCGAGCTGTGCAGATATAGATTCGAAATAATCCCTGACATTTTGACGAGTAATAACAAAATACCCATACAGGTTTTCACAAATATTCGATTCTAACAATCTATCTATAATTATTTTTGCACTAAACTCTAACGATAAAGACCCCATCATTTCACCAAAGTATTCTTCAGTGACAATTCTTCCGTTAAGCATTTTAATTGCCAACTGTTCCAACACCGAATGCAGCAGTTTAAGTTCAAATAATGCAATAAGATTATCGCTATCAACACTTTGAAATCCATTATTTGTAATTCTGTCGTAATTTCTAGACATCAAAGCCGCTTGTTTTAAATCAAACCAATATACATATCCAATCGGCTTAATCAGCTCACATATTTTCTTAAAATAATGATCTTCTTCTGATAACTCAGCTTTTTCACCCCTAATACATGGAAAAATTTCATTTTCTTTAAGCCAATGTTCTCTCGCATCGAGGATGACTTGTTTTGATTTTACACCAAGGTTTTTTATCTCATCCAAATCATTAACAGATAACTTAACTACCTCATTAACTGTAGAAACTCCAATTCTTTTTAAACCATTATAGGCTCTAGTAGACAAATTCAACTCTTCTATTGTGTGAAAGCTCATGAATTCATATTGTTCTGTGGTAAAAGACGCAACAACTTCTTTCACATCATTTGTGTCTCTACTTTCTATCTCTAAATTGCCCTTCTCAATACAGTCAATTAAAGTAGAAATTTCTGAAACAGTTTTGGCTCCTACATTCCTCTGTTCTGAAATTTCTTCTATAGAAGCAGCCAACAATTCATCAATAGTATTGATGTTCATTTTATGTAAAACATGAAGTGCCCGAACAGACAACCCTGTATTTTCGTTGGAAATATCGCTCATTATATTACGTCCTCTAATATTCTGGTATCAGGAGCTGACTAGCTTCCTCATCTCCCTGCCTATTTTCGATTAACAGTTTTTGATCAAACACTGTTTTATAAGCATAATCTACAGCATCATCCATTGATATGGTTGCATTCGTAGAAAATGCTTCATAGAGAATTTCAATACCTCCCAACACATATGAATTAAACAAATTCAATGCATCTTTCATAGTTGAGACTTCCTCCTCTGATACCGGAGGAATTGCAATAGGATCTAATTTATCTCTATATCTAAAACAAATGTTCACACGATCTTCTGTTGCCCAAGACTTCGAGGTTTCTGAAAGAATAATGGTCTTGAATAATTCATTACACCTAACATACTCTGTGTTAAAAGCATCTGAATAAATTCTTGCCCTATCACTCGAATCACTTATCTCACCTTTTTTTTCATTTAAAGCTCCAAGAACTGCGCCAGCCATGTATACATCAATATATCTTTTGAATGCTTTCGTTTCATTTACTAAATATTTTATATAAGTTGCATGCTTCCCATATATTGTGTAATCGCCCTCAAACATAAATTCCACCTCAATTTCCAATCTCTGTATGAGATTCAGTTATTTTTTCAAGCTTGCAATACTTTCCAACTCTTCCTTCGATAACTGGTTCTGCATATTGCCAGTCCTTTTCCATAACAAACATAATCACTTGATTAGCAACCTCTGGAAGAATTATGGAAATATTCTTTATGTGTGTTTGGTCAGCATTCGAGAAAGGCGCATCCATTACAAGTGGATAAGCTTCATTATCCCAGCTAATTGAATCTATAGGCTTATTTCCTAAAGTAGCTTTCTCCTTTGCTAAATCTACTAATCCAGCAATAAAAGCAAAGTTCTTAACACGTTTTAATCCTTCTGACTCACCTGTAATAATTTCTTTACCATTAATATGTGCAAACAATGTTACATGATACTGTTTATCAATTTGGACTCTTCTTTCACCGTGATACATTTTAGAAAAAATATCATTGACACGTTCCTGCAATTTAGAACGCATTTCTTGTTCTTTTTCTACATAGGTTTCATCAATCCACTCACATACCTTCTCAGCATAGGCAATATAACGAATAAGCCTTTGATTACGCTCAGACGCAGAAATCAAACTATCATAAACCTTTCTTGCAGATTCAATTGCGCTTTCACAGGCACCAATTTCCTTATTACAACGATCTTTTTTCTCATTCATTCCTTTAATAGCAGCCTTTATTCTATTCATATCAGCTTCATAACTGCTCATATTTTCTTTTCCAAAGATGCTACTATCAATTTTCGAAATTTCATCTTCTAATCTTGCAATATCATCTCTTAGTTTTTGAATTTCTTTGTACTTTTGATCGATGGTTGGATAAAACTGCTCAGAAGCTCTCTTTTCTGATATCGTTAACTGCTTGAAATTCCGTATATCGGTTCCCAAGTGTGCAGGTCTCAAGTATTGAAGTTCACTCAATATATGAATATAAGCCTCATTTCCATTATCTGTTCCCGATGGGCTGATAATTGGTGCACCGCATATACATCTTCCACGCTTAATTAAATCTCTAACTGAAGCTTCGGTCATATCGCGAATACCTTTATCATCAATATTGGCCGACTTCAAATACTCTTCAGCATCATCTATCAATGGCAAAGAAAAATATCCGATTATTCCATTATTATAAAAATCCAAAAACAGTTTATTGTACGATGCTAATTCTGATTTTTTTTCTTCAAGTTTCGCTTCATACGATTGTTTTTTCCTTTGTAGCTCTGAAGTACTTTGGTTATCTCTCAATATTTCTGCAATTTTTTCTTTTTGAGAATTTAATGAAACTAATTCTGCCTCTGCATTTTCTATTTCCTTAAGTAAACGTTCTTTTTTGTCTTCTTCATCAGAAATAGTCTGCTGAGCATCTCTCGCTCTGTCATCGCCGTCAGAATCAAGAGCAGAATTCCAATGACCAATAACTGTTGACTTAAGAGTTCTACTTCCTAAATGCTTACGTGCATTTTCCACAGGTGCTAAACCCAAAAGTCCTCTAACGGCATCAGATAAATCTTTTCTTGTGCTAATGTCAGAAACACGCTCTGTATCAAAGAAAAAGTATCCTGCTAAAGAATGTGGAAGAATGCTATTGATAATTGCTCGCTCTTCACCCTCTCTTACTTGCTTCGTTATCCCTTGTTCTTTGTATGAAACCGTAAGTTGATCGCCTAATGCACTCCATGATCCACATGCTCTATCGATATACGGGCGTTTTCGAGCAACAATATACTCCATATCTTTATGTATTATTACTAGCTCAACAGAAACTTCACACTTTTGCTGTATACCAACAAGTTCTTCAGCCAATTCCAAATTCATAAGGAAATCAGGATTACTATCTTTCTGAAAATCCGCAAAGCCATATAAGCACCAGTTAAACGCTTGTAGAATTGTTGTCTTTCCAAATGTATTATCACCTAATAACACAGTTACATTTTTCTCTACATTGCAGGAGAATAAAAGTGTCTGTTTACCTTTAAACTGGCGAAAATTGTTCATTGTAATGCTTTTAATCAACATCTTTTATCCCCCCTTATTCTGCATTTTTCTCGATAATACGGCATAGTGCTTTAACCATATCTTGAGTTGTGTACTTACCCGTTTTGATGTTATTTCTTTCGGCAGAAATTATTAGTTTCTTAATTTGTGTAAGCTTCTTCTCATCAATTTCAATTTTATTAATCTCATCAGATAACATCACTATTTCCCTCCTCTTCCATCAAATCCTGTTCCGTTATATTGAATGCATGTTTTAAATCATACATTAGGTCATATGTGTTTGATGGATTCTCAGATATTTGTGCAAAATCCATCATTCTGATTAATTCTCTCTTCACCAACCCTTTTGTTGATTCAATAAGCTCCTCGCTTTGAAGAGATAAACTATCTAGTTCGAAAGGAAGAGTAACAAAATCATATATTACTGCATAATCTTTGCCTGGAAATTTCCGAAGCACCCTTCCCCTTCTTTGTATATATTCCTTAGGATTTGTACTGCTTGCCAAGATAAACGCTGTTTTTATACTCGGAATATTTACGCCTTCATCTAGACACTTAATTGCCACAAGTGTCTGGAGAGTTTCACCATCTGCAAATGCATCTCTAATTTGGGAACGTTCTTGGGCAGATTCTTGTGAGGTGAATCTGCCAACACGCATATTCATTTTATTTCCCAACAAGTCTGTTACTAAATCTATTTGTCTTTTACCAAAATCTAAGTCCTCAGTATCATCTTCTTTTACAGTGGTTGCTCCGCAATAAACCAACAGATACTTATCGTTAACGTGGTTTTTCATTGTTTCCTCAAGTGCACCGAGTTTGCTTCTTGCGCCTGCAATGATTCTTGATCTTTTTATCAGTAACTGTTTAACGTACTCCGAATGAACAACTTTTCCTTTTCTCTTAGTAATCGATTTTGCGATTTGAGAAGTTAAAACAATATATTTTTCTAATTCTTCTTCATCAAGACTTGTCAATACAGGATAATAGTAATATCTTGTAAGCATTCTATTTTCGATTGCATCTTTCAATGAATACTCTATGCATTTACTACCAAAATATTTTGATAAAGCTTCTGTTCCTTCTTCATCATTATGTCTATCAATAGTTGCAGAGAGCCCTAATCTAAATCTAATATCCTTTGGCAAATTTTTTCTATAATTATAAGCACCTATATTATGAGCTTCGTCTACCACAAATACTGTATCTTCGCTCAGTAATTTAATCTGCTCTTGAACTTTCTTTGTTACAAAAGATGCATTAGTTGTCACAAAGCAAAAATGATTTGAAACTCTTAAGTTAAATGAGCGTACCGCTTGTTCAAGCATCTTCTTCCAATTCTTTTGTTTCGAAGACGAATAGCCAATAATTAGTCTCATTCCAAATTTAACGATATCTTCAACCCATTGCTCAACCAAATGCTGATATGGACACAAAATGATTACAGCAAGTCTTTTATGATTATTACGGTATAAATCTTCTATGCTTGCTAGTGCAGTCAATGTCTTTCCTGTACCTGTTGCCATATCATAAATGCCAGAATAGCCATTTTCTCGCCATTTTTTTATAGCTTCTGTTTGGTACGGACGAATCGAAAAATCTTCTGGTAGATAGATATCATCTTTTGAATAGGATTCCGTAATAATATTATTTTTCTCTTCTATAATGGTGTTAGATAAAGGTGGATTGTACTCATATAATTTTCGTTTGACTGCATCAGGAAAATCAATTGTTTCAATTCCAGGTTCATAACCTTCCCAGATAGCCTTAAATGCTATCTTCTTTTGTAACACCCTTTCATCATCATTACTCCATGAACAAAATACATCAAACGATTCATAATTTCCTCGAAAAGCATTATCACTTTCATTCATAGATCCAGAAAATGCAACAACATCTCCATTTTCATCTGTTATGATTCCCATTTTTTCATGGTACATAGCCATTGAATTATTTGATGATACAAAGGCAATTCGAATATCCAAAATTCCCTCTGATATGAGTTGTGCTATATATGATAGACTTTCCTTTTCTGCCACTATATCAGGATCGACCACTTCTCTCAGCAACGCATTTTCAATTATCCTCCTTACTTCATAGCCTTTTTGAATGTCTTCTATATCTTCCTTTGTTAATCTTGGAGAAGCAACGACTTGGATTTTTCCACCATTCTTTATCAATCCTTCAATTCCGGAGGAAATAGCAATTAATGCTGATGATGAGAAAAATCCAACTGCTCTTTGATATAAAATAGACTCGTTCAATAAGGGAACATAAAACTCCATAATGACGTCATCGATTAAAGATCTATATTCTTTTTTTATATCCAAGTCTTTAAGTCCCATGATTACATTCCCTTCCGCTATATTTCTTCATCAATTTTCTCAAGTGCTTCTTTCAGGCATTCAAAATCAGTATCTGAAGTAAAATAGCTCACGCTAAATCGAATTGTTCCTACTGGAAAAGTATTCATAAATTTGTGTGCCAAAGGTGCACATTCCAATCCAGTTCTTACTGCAATCCCTAATCTGTCAAATACTTTACTTACACTATCACTACTTATTCCATCAATAACACATGAAACAATTCCAACATACTTATTGGTTTCTTTGTTTCCAATAATATGAAGCCAAGAGTATTCAGAAAGCACATTAATAAGTT
This sequence comes from Lachnoanaerobaculum sp., assembly GCF_057250505.1. Taxonomy (NCBI): domain Bacteria; kingdom Bacillati; phylum Bacillota; class Clostridia; order Lachnospirales; family Lachnospiraceae; genus Lachnoanaerobaculum; species Lachnoanaerobaculum sp. Next base: position 100,551 of record NZ_DBHIEQ010000004.1, read on the forward strand.
TTTTGCGATGTTCCATCTCTTGCTTGTACAGTGATTCAATCCTAACTTCTTCAATCCATTGTAATGCAGCATTAAGTCCAGCAATTCCCACTGTATTAAATGTTCCCATCTCATATTTTTCAGGCAAACTATCCGGCATATTTTGATTAGCTGAATCATAGCCTGTTCCCCCAAACAGTACCGGTGGAAGTTCGATTTGCTTATTCATCACAAAACCTGCTATTCCAGTTGGTCCATAAAGCGTTTTGTGTCCATCAAACACAGCGAAATCAATTAAATTAGAACCAACATTTAAATCAATTAATCCTGCTGTCTGAGCCATATCAACTAATGTCAGTGCCCCATGCTTTTTCGCGAGCATAAAAACATCTTCTATTGGTGATATAATTCCAAACACATTACTTGCATGACTGATAATCACAAATTCTGGCTTAGTATCATCGAATTGGTATCGAATCTTCTCCAAATTGAATTTCAAATCGGAATCTACTGCAAGAACATGAACCCTCACAAGATTTTGTTCATCAAAATTATGTAGAGTTCTAGTTACAGAATTATGTTCAAAAGGGGAAATGTATATATCCTTTATTCCTTTTTTAATAATCCCTTGAATAATCATATTTAGTGCTATTGTTGCAGTATTTGTAAATATTACCTGCTTCTGTTCACAATGGAGTAACCATTGTATTCTTTTTCTTGTATCCGCAATCAACGCTCCAGTTGACATAGCAAGGGTATATTGGCCCCTTCCGGCACTCGCTCCACTTCCACGGTAAAACTCGTCCATAAAGGTGTACACTCTTTCCGGTTTAGGGTATGTAGTTGATGCATTGTCGAAATAAGCCATAATATGTCCCCCTTAACACAATTCTTTAAGTACATCAATTAGTATCTGTCGCTTCTCTTGTTCAGTAATGGAATGTCCCATTGAACTCAAAGCAGCAGTTATTTGGTTATATAAAAGTTTGCCTCTTTTACTTGTTTCAACGCTTTCAAAACGTTTTGTAATAGTTTCTCCGCTTTCTCCCATAAATGAGATCTGGTAGGATTTTGAATCATCAGGATTTTCTCCCTTCAATCTTTCTTTCGAATCAAATGACTCTGCTGTTTCTTTATATTGATTTAGCGTACTAAAAAATTTCTCATGAGTACCATCATCCCAATCCTCTAAGCGTAGACCAGTAACTAATTTTGCAAGACATGAAATAAACATATCCTCATCATTTGTTACTGTTTTAAATAATCCTAAACACTTATCCGTACCATCTTTAAACAATTGGTTAAATACCCCATCATTTAAAGATGAACGCCAATCCTCGATAACGGAAGCCAATGACATATGCTTAACCCTGATACGGTGTTCTGGAAGAACAAATGTATCTTTTGTTTTAATCACAAGTTGGTGCTTTAAATTTGAAAGCAACTCATCATAATACTCTTTTGCAGCTGTTATATTTTCATAAGCGCCGAGATTGAATCCATCTGAATACCCAAATGCTCTTGGAATAGCATCAAAAAGTAGTTCTTGACTACCAGTGCTTTGCTTCAAAAGTTTTAAGAAAATTAAATATCTTTTATCTAGTTTCTCATCAAATATATTTTTTTTGCATTCCTTTGAATATTTAGGAAGAGACATGTACCATCTTCTCATTGCCGATGCAACATAGTCGTAGTAATTTATACCTTTCTCTGCTTCAACAATATAAGGTTTAAAAACATTTGAAAGTTTCTTAATGTACTCTTCTTTTTTGGGATTCCAATCTAAATAAGAGAGCTGATAGGCTTTGGGATTTGCTACAATTTGCATCAATGTATCCACATTAAGTGGAACCTGTCCAAATCGATCCAAAACTATTGCTTCTTGTTTATACTCATGAAGTACTGCTGCTAAATAAATTGGAATAAGACCTTGTTTAAGTCCTATATGATTTTCAGGAGAAGTTAGATCGTTAAACAATTCACCAAATTCTTTTTTTCCATCCTGTCGTGTGCTTTGAATGAAACCTTCAATGCAACTTAACATATTGCATATTCTTTTATTTTCTGGTTGTAAATTGATCTGCACATAATCATTTTGTTCAACAAGTATCCCTGTACGAACCAATGCACTTCTCATAATAGATACTTCTTGTCCGCTGCCAGATAATCCAAGATTATGCTCTATTTCATTTCTCAACAAACCTGCAATAATCTTATTTCTACTATTACTTGCTATGGATGTAATTTCATTTCTATTTATTGCTTCGTTATTTATTACTGGCGTTTTGCAATAAATCTCATCGCAAATTGTAGATAATAATCCTGTTAAAGCTGCTTTTCTTGTAATATACTTATTTTTTCCATTGTGAATATAAAAAGCAGCATAATTTTCCGGATGAGTAAACACACTAACATAGCCAGCTAAAACCTCTTGTAAATCATCAAAAATCACAGCATACTCATCAAAAAGCATCGAATCATCTAAAGTGGAATCCCTTAACAATTTCACCGCATTAAATTCTCGAACAATTCCGGTAATATCTTTAAATACTTTAGGAACGATAAATATAACTCTGTCCTTGCTAGCACTCGTCAATTTTAATGATTCACATACTCTTTCAATATCTTCCTGAGATTTTGGAATGACACCATATATGACCCCATCACCATCAATTGACTGAGTCTTCGTTTCCCAATCAACATCGTTTGCCACCTCATCTGAATCAATAAATTCAAAAGCAAAATATCTAGTGATTTCATATTCATCATTATATCGATACGGATACATGTAATTATCAAAATTCATTCCATTAAGCACAGCTTTGATATTTATCTTAGATGCTTGGATCTGTATAGTGTCATTTATTTTCTTTTTAATATCGACACCAGATGTCTGTTTTAATTTCAAAAAGTTATTGTTTCTTTTAAGATAAACAACAAATTCTTCTTCGAGCAGATTCTTTGTTGCCTGCTCAATCTCATCAACAGTATTGCTAACAGAATAAATTCCAATGATTTCATCTAGTGTAGGCTTCAGTTTTTCAAACTGTGACAGCATATAAATCAGCGATATGGTTTTTATAATTTTCTTCTCAAGTTCACCGTCTACAACCTTAGAAAGAATCGATGCTGTCAAAGCATAATTTTGATATACATCACTTCCATAGACTTCTTTTTGAAGCAATGGTTCAAAATAATCGTATATAGCATCAGGTGTCAGAACACTAAAATTAGAGTCATTATGGTTATTTAAAAAATTCGATAATGTGTTGGCACCGTTTGCAGACAAAAATGTAAATAATGTTCGTTCATTCTGTGCAATCCGTTCAGACAGTCTCGGTAAAATATATGTAGAAACCGGGTGCAAAGGATAACACGCTCTGATTACATGATCCTCTACCTTTCCATCCACATCATCAAAAATTGGATGCCTTTCATATCTGAAATTTAAATTTGCAAAATCCCCTTTATGATTAAGAACAAAATTAGACCATTTCCTCTCATTCTTATGAATAACTGTCGATATGATTTCATAAGTCTGAGTGAAATTATTGCTCAAACGTATGTGACGGAAGCGTTCAGAAACTCCTCTCCATCCATCAACCTTTTTCTTTGGCAAGGAATCGATGTAGTTACTTATTTCTTTATGCGAAATAAGCATCACATGAAGTTGAACTTCTCCACTTCTATTACACTTTTCCGCAAAATCCTGAAGCATCTTTGTATCACTAACAGATGCACTGGAAATATTTGCTTCAAGGTATTTGCTAAATTCATCATAAATAACATATATTCCGGTATATCCCTTATCTTTTAAACCTACAGCTACACGTTCGTATAACTCAACAACATCAAATCCCAAAAATGGGTTAAAAATGCTTCCTGAAGTTAATGTTGGGTATGCTTTTTCAAATTTTTCATATGCTTCAACGCTATAGTCTTGTAATAAAGATACCAACTTATTGACCGGCATATTTATTTCGTTTTCTAAAGCTGTATAGGTTGCCGGAAATTCTTTTTCCCATCTTTTTATTGTTTCAACTGCAGCTTTATAATTTGTTTCCGGCATAATATCAAGCAAATCATTCTCAGCCAAAGTTCTTTGAAGGCTATTTAAAAAAGCTTGCGAAATGCTAGTATTACTACCAGAAATGACCACAGGAAGTATCTTATTATTACTCTGATAATATCGTTCTATACCTTGTTTTAACTGCAGTATTTCATCTATTTTGGGCATCATCTTTTCAAACAATGCCAAATCTTTTTTCATTAACATAGATAAAATCATAAGGACAATATGTGATTTACCCTTACCGTATGCACCGATTAAAACACGAGCTCTTTCTGTTGACGTTGGAAGTGTGCTCAACAGAATCTCATCAAGAAGAACGAGCGCAGATTTTGTTGGTATAAAATTTTTTAACTTGTCGTTACTGTTAAGGTCATAACCAATATTCACTGAATATTGAAAGCCTGAAGCAACGGAAATCATTTTACTCATAGTTATTTCCATTCCTTTCGCTTTGCTCAAGGCACAAAACGTTATGAAAATGTTTCCTTGAGCCATTTTTTATTTATAATTCTTCTTGTAGGGAACTCGGTATACTACAAATCACGGGGAGGTGAGTGGGCTGTCCGGCTTGCCGGATGACCGTATACTTATATGTGTAGTACGCCTTTTCAAGCACAAATAAGTGTGTCGTAGAACACGTAATCTTATCTTTGTATAAACAATCTCGTTTATGGCTTAGGCGTTCAGTCAATGCCGTCTCTCCCTATAATCTCTAATGAATCTTCTGATTCTGAAAGGAGTCCCTATGTCTTTAAAAATCGTCTACAAAATCTGTTGTGGTATTGATGTCCACAAGACTTTTGTAGTTGCCTGTATCGCTTCTACAAACGATAAAGGTATAACTTCTTATGAGAGCCACCGGTTTTCTACCTACACGAGCGGTCTGAAAACTTTGTTACAATGGTTACTCAACCGGAATTGCAAGGATGTCTGTATGGAATCTACCGGTAAATACTGGATTCCTGTTTATAACATCTTAGAAAATGACTGTTCGATTGTCCTTGCTCATCCCAAATATGTTAAAGCTATTCGTGGAAAAAAAACTGACAAGAAAGATGCCAAATGGATTGCTGACCTGTTCAAGCATGATCTTGTTGCCGGTAGCTTTATGCCGCCCGCTGACATCCGCCAGCTCCGTGACCTTATGCGTTACCGTTTCAAACTGACCTGCTTTCAATCAAGCGAAAAGAATCGTTTGCAGAACTGTCTCACGGTTTCCAATATCCAGTTGGGAAACGTTGTTTCGGACACCTTCGGCAAATCTGCTCAGGCGATACTGGATAAACTTTTGGAAAATCCCGCAGATACATCTTTTGACCTTGAACCACTTGTTTACAAAAGTTTGAAAAAGAAACTTCCTGAACTCCGTGACGCTATTGACGGTTATATCACACCGGAACAGGTCGGCAAACTTAAGGTGATCAAATCTCATTATGAAAGCCTGGAATCCCGGAAAGCAGAGCTTGAAGAACTCATTCTTGCGCTCGCCGCTCCCTATCAGCAGGAACTTGCCATTCTCCAAACCGCTCCCGGTATCCGTAGCGTCTTTACTGCCATCGGAATTATTTCCGAAATCGGTACCAACATGGAGGCTTTTCCTTCAGCGAAACACTTATGCTCATGGGCCGGTCTTACTCCGACCAACAATGAAAGTGCAGGGAAGAAAAAATCTGTCCGGGTTTCCAAGGCCGGATGCTATATCAAACCTTTACTGGTCCAATGTGCAAATGCTGTTGTTACCAGTAAAAAGCATCTGGAAATTCGCAACCGCTATATCCGTCTCAAAAAGCGTCGCGGTCACAAGAAAGCAATCATTGCCATTGCAAGAATGCTTCTGACTGCATTATATCATATGCTTAAGAATGGTGAAAACTATAATGCGGAACTTTATCGGAAATACGATTTGCCACCTGTTGACCGAGAAATCACGGTAGAACAGGCAATTATAATCGCAAGAAATCAAGGTTATAAAATCAAGTCAGCAACTGCATAGCCTTAACTTTTAATATTCAATTTTTAAAGTAGCCACCGAAAGATGGCTTGTTTGCGATGCGATTAAGGTAATGGATATCCTCTACTTTTCATTTTCAATCTTCTCCTATCAATCGATAATTGAAATGTAGTATTTATCTACATAATACTGGAATGTATCACACTCATTTGTTAATCTAACTATATCTAGACCAGCATTACGAATTATTTTCAGCTCTCCCGTTTTTTCAACTTGATATAAAATATCAAGCATAGTAATAGCGTCTAAATTAAAAACCTTTCCAATATTGCACGGCGAGTTTAATAACTCATTTAATCCAACTTCTTTACGTCCTTGAGCCTGATCCACGATCATTGCAAGAATAACCCAAGAATTAAATAAAGATGCAGGCGGAGTAGTTTTTTTATACAATTTCTTATCTCTTCCAGAGACATCAATCAATCCAAGTTCACCCAAAGGACAGTCTATATTATTTTCCGGAGATACTCGTTTAGGATTTGTTTTAGATCGAGGAACGTATGTATTTACAATGCAAGCAAAATCATCATTTAATGATCTTATTGCCACATCTAAACCACTTTTATCCAAAGAAATATAATTTTGTAGAGATCCAACAAAATCATCTCTGCTAAACTCTGACATATTAAATTCGTTAAAGAAATAGTACCAAGCTGTGGCTTCCTCTTTATTTGTTGCCAGCTTATATTGCAATAATTGTAATGTACCCATTTCTTCAATAAATCTATCATTTTCAAAAACTGACTTTCCCATTTCAGTGAATGACTGTAGGCGTTTCCCTGAATTTGGTTCCGTCGTCAATCCTACGGCCTGAAGCCAGTATCTAAGCGCTTTGACCATGTTTGAACCAATACCCAAAACATCCATAGGATTATCTTCTTTGTCAACAAAGACATCAGGTTTCTGCATGACATATTTCATGCCCTTACTAAGCCAACCTTTCCTTATAAAAAATGTATCATGGGCACGAAATTTCATAGCCATACTTATAACCTCCAACTAAGCATTTCTGCTATTTTGTTCTTAAATATTTATCCATCATACAACCACCATCAAGATATTTTGCAGTCACACACATCTTGCAGTGCACACACTTATTAGGATCTATATAGTAGGAATCTCCATTAATTGATATTGCTCCTGATCGACAAATTGATTCACATTTTAAGCATTTTCTACATGCATTAAACTTTCTCACCTGGTACGCTGCCATTCTCTGCAAATCATCATGATCCTGCACATTCATTGTCTTAATTTTTGCAGAATATTCATATTCTTCTTGACCAAACGGTTGTATCGACAGTATTGGCACATTTGTCCTTACATCTAAAACCAAAATCTCATTTAGTAGTTTATTACCCAATTCAGGTGCAACCCTTCCAAACGGTACAAACATCCCAATAAACTCCTCATCGAAAGGTCTAACCAACCTATATATTTTTGCATGTTCTTCGGCAGTGCAATTTGTAAATTTAATTTTTACATCTGTTGCCGCAGATAGTCCATTGCCTCCCTGTCGAGCTTTCCATTTTCCAGTATCAATATATTCTTCTGCATCCGGCTTTCCAATTTTTTTTGCAAAATCAATCAAAAAATCTCTCCATCTCTTTGACTTTTCTGGCATATATATTCTTGAAAGAAATTGTGCTCTATGATTATTATTTGGACAGCACCAACAGCCAACTCTGTCATAACCCAGTCGATATGCTGTGTTAAAATCAATGTTTTCTGAAAGCAAGTATAGCCATATATCAAGATCTTTCCAGAAAAAGATTGGTGATGCAACGGTCTGCTGTTGAATCTTTACAGATTCTGAATCATCTTCTATTCTATTATATTTGCTACGGCTAACAGATTCCACTTTTCGAATACCATAGAATGTAAGAATCTGTTGATTTCTGTACAAGCTACTTATTACTCTAGTTATTGGACCAGTTTTAAACATTGAACAGCACCAACGCATCATTCTTGCTGGTGGTCCAATGTCTTCACAAACATCATAAAAATCTTGTTCATAATTCTTAGCAATCTGGAAAATTGCCTGCGGGTGTTCTTCAACAAACCGGTCTGCATACTCTATAGTCGAAGGAAATTCTAGTGTTGTGTCCCCAAAAATATGTACAAGACTAGGATTACTCAATGCCTTTGTAACTACATCAGCAGTTACTGTAGAATCTTTTCCCCCTGAGAACGAAATTACAATATGCTCCTCATCGAATTTAGATGCAGCATTTTGAACAAACCTAAATGATTCATCCTTTAAATAGTCCAATCTTCTTTGGTTTGCTTCAATAAACTTCTCTATGTGTTTGTTAAATACTTCATAGGAATTTTTATCTATGTTTGCCTCGTATTTTTTTGTAATGGAATCTGTATCCGCTACTTGAAAGAGCTTGCTTGGAATGGAGTAGCTTTTACCATCTATATAATACCTACTATTTACTGCCCACACAGATTGGTCAGCTAATGAATTAGGTGTCTTATCCAAAAGAATTTCCAATAAAAGTCTTTCTTCAGGAAAAACCGGTCTTAAATCAGTGGTAAGATATTTAATCTTTTTTCCACAGCAAGGACATTCACCCTTATCAGCTTGATTGACTTCTTGAATAACGGGAGTCTTGCACTCATCACACCAGTACACCTCCGTCGGAATATCCTCAATTGTTGCTGTGCCACAAACTGGACAAACATCTTCATTAGTTTCAATATTACAATTTTTACACCACACTTTCCGACACCTCCTTTATGATTATATATGATATTCTGTCCTATATATCGGACTTATTCTCTATCATCTGCCTCAATATCATCAATAGAAACGTTAAGTGCAGCCATTATTTTACATAGCGTATCAGTTGTAACCGTCTCATTTTTTGTAAGTTTCTTCGTATGATATTCACTTATCCCTGCCATTCATTCTAAATCTTTTTTCTTTAGATTTCTATCTAGCAATAGATGCCATAATCTTTTGTAACTAACAGCCATCAGATTCCCTCCACCAATAAAAACAACATTGTCTATCAGGTTCAGCCATGTTCAACTATACTGCCGTTATTCTAACATGAATATATAATTATTTCCACGTTTTAGGTATTTTTTTACCTATGTCAGGAGCGTTTTTATGTATTATCACTCTTTCGCAAACAGTGGGGATGTCAGAAATAGTAGCCAAAGAACTATAAAACCCAACAGATTACAACATCTATTTTGGGTATTAAAAAAAAACCGGAAACTACTTGTTTCCGAGTTTTTTTGATGTTTCCAAAGTGAAATTATCGCTTACTGAACTGTGGTGCTCTTCTCGCTGACTTAAGACCGTATTTCTTACGCTCTTTCATTCTTGGATCTCTTGTAAGGAATCCTGCCTTCTTTAAAGTAGGTCTATATTCCTCATCTGCGTGAAGAAGTGCTCTTGAAATACCGTGTCTGATAGCTCCCGCCTGACCTGTGAAACCACCACCGCAAACATTTACAAGTACATCAAACTTGTTTACATTGTCTGTAGCCACTAAAGGCTGACGAACAACAACCTTCAATGTCTCAAGACCGAAATACTCATCAATATCTCTTTTATTTATTGTTATCTTACCTGTTCCAGGTACAAGATATACTCTGGCGATAGAACTTTTTCTTCTACCTGTTCCGTAAAACTTATCGTTAGTCATACCATTCTCCTTCTTAAAGATTATTAGCCTTTAATTTCCATTACTACCGGCTTCTGTGCCTGATGTCCGTGATTCTCTCCTGCATAGACATGAAGCTTTCTGTACATATCTCTACCAAGCGGTCCCTTAGGAAGCATGCCCTTGATGGCAAGCTCTACAACTCTCTCAGGCTTCTTTGCAAGAAGCTCACGAAGTGTTGTCTCTCTCATACCACCTACATACTCTGAATGGTTGTAATAAATCTTCTGATCTAACTTTTTACCTGTAACCTTTACCTCTGCTGCGTTGATTACGATAACATAATCTCCACAATCAGCATGTGGTGTAAACTCCGGTTTGTTCTTTCCTCTTAATACACTTGCAACTTCTGAAGCAAGTCGTCCCAATGTAGCTCCCTTTGCATCGACAACATACCATTTTCTGTCGATCTTATCCGGATTAGCCATAAAAGTTTTCATTGACTGACCTCCATTAATCTTTTAACTTCGCTTTATATGGATAAATGCTCTCCGGGGCATTGGAATAAGCATCAATCTCTAATGTCACAATTAGTAATTATATTGATTTTTCAGTTGTTTGTCAATACCTCTATTTAATCAATTTTAGCCTTATTTTGCCTGTTGCGATTCTCATTCCTGATTTTCGGTCAAAAAGCAATATATCGTCTCCTGTAAAGTTTATTTTCATATCTTCACCGATCCTGTAAGCGGTATTTCCGAATATTACACTTGTAAGCAAATAATCTCCAAGTCTCAGCTTTAAAGTACTTTCCATACCTGTAGGCATTGCACCGTAAATTGTGGTATGCAGACCTTCTTCACTTGTTATGCCTATGGCTTCAGGCCTTATAGCAAGTACAAAATCTTCATCTGTTACCACCTGCTCGCTTTTTATACTGCTGTCCTCTTCTACAATCTTTGCAATATGATATTTAAACACCTCATCTTTGTTGGACTTCTCTACATAATGTTTGTCCTTCATAAGCTCAGCCTTTTGTTCTTTCTTTTTTTCCAGATCCCTGTCTCTGCCTTTATGCCAATCTGAAATCTTAATATCCTCATTCGGAACAAACTCTATATCTACATTGTCAAAAATTTTTAACTCAATACTTCCGTCGTCTTTTTGAGCTCCCTTTGCATCTATAAAGTTTATAGAAGGATTTCCGACAAAGTCCGCAACGAAAAGATTTTCAGGTCTTCTATAAACTTCAAGCGGTGGAGCGTACTGCTGTAATACACCGTTTTGTACCAGACATATCTTCGTTGCAAGTGTCATTGCCTCCATCTGGTCATGTGTAACATAAACGAAAGTACTGCCTGTTTCCACATGAAGTCTTTGCAATTCATAACGCATCTCAAGCCTCAGCTTTGCATCCAGGTTTGAAAGCGGTTCATCCATAAACAGCACCTGCGGTTTCGGTGCCAAAGTTCTCGCTATTGCAACTCTTTGCTGTTGTCCGCCTGAAAGTTCTGCAGGATACCTGTCCATAAACATACCGATTTTTACTATTCCGGCTACATGTCTAAGTCTTGAATCCATTTCCTCATCTGTAAGCTTACGAACTTCCGTCACAACATTTCCGGCCTTTACAACCTCAAAATCTTTATTTAACTCTTCTCCCTTTGCCTTGTGATTATCTATAATCGCTGCAAGTTTTTTCTCATATTCATCTCTATGCTTTTTTGCAGCCTCATCAGGATTGTCACTTTCATGAATTTTAAACTCAAATACTGTTTTTGCACTGAATATTGACAACTCAAATGCATCTATAAGCTTCACATATGCTCTGTTATTATCAAGCTTACCGTTTTTATCACAGCAATCCGTCACCTCGACCTTTATTCTCTTACCGTTTTGCAATGCTCTTATAATATCGGTACATCTTTTTGCTTCCACGTCTACTACAGGAAGTTCTTCTTTGATGTTTTTCAAACCGAACATTATATTTTGATACACTGTCATATTTGGCCAAAGTGCATAGTTTTGGAATAAGAAACCTACTTTTCTCTTATTCGGCGGCACATTAATACCCTTTTCACTGTCAAACACTACATTATCACCGATAGTTATTCTTCCCTCTGTAGGAGTTTCAAGTCCTGCAATCATACGAAGAATAGTTGTCTTGCCGCAACCCGACGGTCCAAGCAATGTTATGAATGAGTTATCAGGTATTTCAAGACTTAAATTGTCAACACCAAAATAGTTTTTCCATCTTTTTGTAATATTTGTTAATGTAATTGCCGGCATATCAACCTCCTATTCCGTTATCAAGGCTTGAGCCTGTAAGCTTGTCTGCCAATGTATTAAATACAAGTATCGTTACAATTAAAATCAGATTTATAGCACTTGAGAATGCATACAATCCCATCTCGTCAAAATAGTCAAGTGTTGTTGAGAGTATAAATCCCTGTGTACAAAGTAGCAGGAAAAGCGATAACTCTCTGAGGCAAGTCATAAACGGCAAACTAAAACCGCTTATTATAGAAGATTTCTGAATCGGAATTATTATCTTAACCATTCTCTTTACCCAACTTGCATTTTGAATTATCGCAGCCTCCTCAAGCTCATTGCTTATTTGTAACATCGAGTTAAGAGAGGCTCTGCTTGCAAAAGGTATATACTTTATGACACCTGCTATAATAAGAAGATAGTAGGTATTAAAAAGATTTATATGCTCATTTGAAAACAGTATAAAGAATGCCGCACCGACTGCTATAGACGGCATAAGATAAGGCAAGAACGCCATATTGTTGACATAAGCCGCCCACCTTGAACGCCTGTTTTTTGCCACCGCATAGCCGATCAATGTACCGATAGTTCCGGCAATAGCAGCACAGGCAAATGCAAGTAATAAAGTACCCCAAAATGCATGCCATATAGTAGGATTGTAGAGTATACCGTGCTGTCCATATAAGCCGTTTTCAGTCACATTTTCACTTGTAAGCCACCACTTTGTTGTAAGATTTTTAAAGTCATGTGTATACAAGAAGCTGTAATCTCCGGGATTCGGCAGGAATGTCTCAAGTGCAAACAACATTATCGGCCAAATACTTGTAAAGAATGTCATTACAATATAAACCGCTCCGACTACATACTTTCCTGCTTTACCTATATTTATCTTTGAAAGTTGTCCCGACTTTCCTGTTACTGTCGTGTAGTTCTTTCTACTCTTGAGCGAAAGCTGATTCAAAGATAAAATCATTATTCCGAATACCATCATAATGATTGCAAGTATACTTGCTTCACCTGTATACTTACTGTTCAAAGAAATATACTTTGTTGACAATGTAGTCAGTCCAAGATAATGTGGAACCGGGTATGATCCCATTGCAGACCCGAATACAAGCAAAATTGTATTAAGTATTGCAGGTGTTATCATAGGCAATGTAATCATTGTCATAATCTTCCACTTAGGTGTATCAAGTATTGTAGCCGCCTCTTCAAGATTGGCATCCATATTTTTGAATATACCGCCAATCATAATGTATGCAAACGGAGCATAGTGAAGTCCCAGTACTACAGCACTTGGGAACAGTCCCTGACACCACCACTTCGGAAAAGTCACTCCTGTCAGTGAAGCTATAAGCCCGTCGGAAGTTCCCAGTACTGCATTTGAGTTAAACATATTTTGCCATACAACCGCCAAAGTCCACTGTGGCATGATATATGGAAAAATAAATATTGAACTCAAATATTTTTTGAATTTCATATTTGTTCTGGTAACCAAAAACGCAAAAAAGCCGCCATATAAAATGGATATAAGGCAAGTGAATATTGCCAAAAATAATGTATTTATAAGCGGCTTCCACAGATTTGACATTGCAAGCTTACTTGTAAATAAGTCTATATAGTTTACAATGCTGTATCCTGAAGCTTTTCCTGTCAAATGCTGATCAATAGTACCCGGATGTATCTGTAATGTATCCTTTACTATTGCCACAACAGGAGCAACAGTAGAAAATGTCAACATTATTCCGAAAATAAGCAAAATAATATTCTGTGGCTTGCCAAAAAATGTTCTGATTCTATTTTTCAGTATTCCCATAATATTCTCCTTAAAAAGGTGCTGCATTATGCAGCACCCGGTCAATTAATTCTTATCAGAAGCTTTGCTAAGCATTTCAATCCAGTTACCTACAGTAAATGAAACATCTGCACAATACTGAGGATCCTCAAGTACAAGTTCTCCGTCCTTTGTCCACCAGTCATATCCTCTGTCATCTTTAGCAGGGAACTGATCCTCACCTGCTTCATTGTATCCGCCCTTTTGATGCTGATACTTTGCCTCTGTGGCTTCCATTACTTTAGGATTTGAGGAATATCCTCCCATATCCTTTCCCCAAGCACTGAATCCGTCTTCTGTACATGTTATATAAGCTATAAATGCACATGCCGTCCATGGAAGCGGACTGTTCTTTGTAAGGAATAAATAGTGGTTGTATCCGTATCCGCCGATTCCTGTATAGTCGTCCTGATATGCCGCAACTGTTATATTATTTACTGAAACATTAGCCGACTCCTCTACGGAACGAAGCTTTGAATATACAAGAAGTCCCGACTGATCTTTTGCGGATGTATCTACAAGAGTATTACAGATAGGGCCGTCATCTGTCTCCTCCGTATAATTCTCAACCCACAGCTTAATCCATGCCAAAGCGTATTTTCCGTTCTCTGAAAGTCCAAGATCCTTTGCATCCGACTCCTCACCCGCAATAACAGGATCAAAATAAGCTTTCTTTGTCGCATCCAACTTATCATATGCTTCTTTTAGCTTATCGGCATACTCCTCTTTTGTCAGCATATATAAGAAATTCTTTCCTACAAGCTCTGAATCAATATCCATAAACAGCGGATGTGAACCCTCATATACGAAATCCCAACAGTTGGTATATTTTGCATCGCCTGTGTTGTTGAACATAAACACTTTATTCAAAGTCTGAAGCGGTAAGAATCCCTTATAACTGTCCGCGCTTACTCCGTTAGCCTCCGCCCAATCCTTCGGTATAAAAGTCTTCAGTATATTTGTATCCACCATCTTAGTCTGGATCTGATTACCATCCTGAATAAGAGTCATTGCAAATGTACCGCTTGGCTTAAGTGAATCGGCACTCAGCTGCTCAAATATTTTGTTGTTCTTAGGTTGCTGCCACTCAAACTCCATATTGTAGTTAGGATCGATAGTCTTCAAATATGAAATAAACAACGGCAGCGCAGTCTTTCCTCTACTTGAGTTTCCGACTCCGTAAAAAGTCTTACCGTTTGACTCCTCTATCGCCTTTTTTGCAAGTTCCTCAAGACTCATACCTTGAGCTTGTGCGATAATATTATCCACCTCACTCTTTTCAGTATTTGCCGCCTGCTTGGAACCCGAATCCTGTGACTGAGCAGCAGTACTGTCACCTGTAGTCTTTGTGGTACCTGAACCGCATGCTCCCAATGTTGCAACCAACATAGCTGATACAACAGCTAATGCCAAACCTCTTTTTTTCATTTTACCCTCCTATGTTTCCGTCATTATTCAGTGCGTAATAAAATGTCATATATAGTAATAGCAAAGATTTATAAACTTCCACCTCCAAACAATCTCTTTATTTAATTGTATATACAATTAAAACAACTTTAACCATTAAAACATTTTCATAGATCACGTTCACTGAAACTTATGTTCAATTATAGTTTCTTTATATGTTTTTGTCAACAAAATATATTTTATATAAGATTACTTGCTGATTTTCTAACAAAATATATATTTATTTCAATTTTATTTTTTTAACAAAAAAAGGCATAATCCTTGAAATCCAAAGATTATGCCGAATCACCTACCTATATTTTATTTCCCCTCATACTTTATAAGGCTGTCTATATTGTACTTTGAAAGCTTTTCTCTTCCCTTAAGCCCCTCAAGCTCCATTACAAATACAATCTTTACTATCTCGCCGCCAAGGCTCTCCACAAGCTTTGCAATCGCCTCCGTTGTGCCGCCTGTAGCTATCAAATCGTCGACTATTACCACCTTATCGCCGGGCTTTATGGCATCTTTATGGATTTCAATGGTTGCCTTGCCGTACTCAAGGTCATAGTCGATACTTACAGTCTCACATGGAAGTTTTCCCTTTTTTCTGACAGGGATAAACGCCTTATGCTCGGCATAGGCTACCGGTACACCGAAGATAAAGCCTCTTGACTCCGGACCCACTATCATATTGTAGTCAAGTCCCTGCAACTTTCCTCTAAGTTCATCAATACTTAGGCAAAGTCCGTCAGGGTCCTGCAGTATGGTGGTCACATCTCTGAATATAATTCCCGGCTCAGGAAAGTCAGGTATACTTCTTACATATTCTTTCAATTCCTTCATTTTTACACACCGAAGCAGCCCGAAATCCCTTGGGCCGCCCTTTCTAAAAATATAAATTTGCAGACTGCTGCAAATAATTATTACTTATAAATAGGATACTTATCCATAAGCTTTGTAACTTCGGCTCTTATCTCATCAGCCTTTGTATCAAAATCATATGCAGCCATTTTGATAAGTCTTGCTACAGTCTTCATATCCTCTTCCACAAGTCCTCGACTTGTAACTGCAGGTGTACCTATTCTTACACCGCTTGTAGTGAACGGACTCTGCGGATCGTTCGGTACTGTATTCTTGTTCAAAGTGATATATACTTCATCACATTTATTTTGAAGTTCTTTTCCTGTGATGCCTGTTCCCCTTAGGTCAAGAAGCATAAGGTGATTGTCTGTACCTCCTGTAAGGATATTAAATCCCTCGGCTATAAGCGCGTCAGCCAAAGCCTTGGCATTCTTTACCACCTGCTCCTGATACTTTTTAAACTCAGGCTTAAGAGCCTCGCCGAAACAAACCGCCTTTGACGCGATTACATGCTCAAGCGGTCCGCCCTGAATTCCCGGGAAAACAGCCTTGTTAAAGTTAAACTTCTCGGCAGCTTCCTTGTTTGCAAGGATAAGTCCGCCTCTCGGTCCTCTAAGTGTCTTATGTGTTGTAGTGGTTACAACATCAGCTATTCCTATAGGTGACGGATGAAGTCCTGTTGCAACAAGTCCTGCAATATGAGCCATATCCACCATAAGGTATGCGCCGACCTTGTCTGCAACTTCTCTGAATTTCTTAAAGTCGATTACTCTGGCATATGCACTTGCACCTGCTATAATCATCTTAGGCTTATGTTCAATTGCTATTTTCTCAAGCTCATCGTAGTCGATAAATCCCTCATCATTCACACCGTAAGGCACGATATTGAAGTACTTTCCGGAAAAGTTTACAGCTGAACCGTGTGTCAAATGTCCGCCGTGATTAAGATTCATTCCAAGTACTGTATCTCCCGCCTCAAGCATTGCTAAAAATACAGCCATATTTGCCTGTGCTCCCGAATGCGGCTGAACATTGGCATAGTCACAGTTAAAGAGTTTCTTTGCTCTTTCGATAGCAATGCTCTCAACTATATCCACATCCTCACAGCCTCCGTAATATCTCTTTCCCGGATATCCTTCAGCGTATTTATTTGTAAGCACTGTTCCCATTGCCATCATCACAGCTTCCGATACGATATTTTCGGATGCAATAAGTTCAAGATTTCTTCTCTGTCTGTTTGCTTCCTTTTCTACCGCTGTGCCGACCTCAGGGTCAAGTTCTTTTAAAAAGTTCATCACTTCGTTAACCATATCTAACTCTCCTACATAACTGTTTTGTTGCTTCTGAAAGTAAAGTATACAATAAATAAACTCTCATTGCTATATATTTTTTATCTTATAACCGGTTATAAT
This sequence comes from Lachnoanaerobaculum sp., assembly GCF_057250505.1. Lineage (NCBI taxonomy): Bacteria > Bacillati > Bacillota > Clostridia > Lachnospirales > Lachnospiraceae > Lachnoanaerobaculum > Lachnoanaerobaculum sp. The sequence continues at coordinate 118,063 of NZ_DBHIEQ010000004.1, forward strand.
CACTTGCAGACTCTCTCTGCCGCCATACTCATTTATATCAGGATAATATATAATATCTATCTCATTATTACCTTTAAGCTCCTCAAAGAAAGCTTCTCCGTCACAAAAATATATTCCGTCAAGCCTTGTACCGTCATCTTCAAGCACCATCTTTACCACATTTTTATTTTTACCGAGTATATTCTTTGATAATATCTTTATGCCCTTCCTTGCAAACTTAGGCTTCTCATTCTTATTTCCATAAGGCTCCAGCTTTTCAAGTTCTCTTACAAAGTCAAGACTGATATATGAAAAAGGCAAAGGTACATCAATCCATATCTTTTGTATAAAATCTTCTTTTGTAAGCTTTGAGTTTTTATTCAATCTTTTTCTGAATTCATCAAGTCTGTCCTTTTTTAAGCTCATACCTGCCGCCATATGATGTCCGCCGAACTTTTCAAATATATCTTTGACTTCATATAGCGCTTCA
>NZ_DBHIEQ010000004.1:118541-128883 GCF_057250505.1 Lachnoanaerobaculum sp.
CTTCAAACATGTTGTAGCTTTCTATCGACCTTCCCGACCCCTTTATCATGCCGTCTTCACCGAAGGCATCTGTAAGTATAATCGTAGGCTTTCCAAGCGCTTCTCTCACCCTGCCTGCTATAATTCCGGCAATGGACTCGTGGCAATTTTCAAGATATATCACCAATATATCATCATCTGCATATTCTCTTTCCGCCAGTTCTACGGCCACTTTTACATTCATGGCTGTGAGATCCTTTCTCTCATCGTTCAGCTCTTTCAGATGCATTGCGTACTCATTTGCCTCATCACTGCTTTCTGACATAAACATATTTAAGGCAACAAGCGCATTTTCAAGTCTTCCTCCTGCATTCAGACAAGGCCCTATCACAAATCCGATACTGTAAGCACTGATTTTTTTGCCTTCCATACCTGTAGCCTTTATAAGCGCCCTCAGCCCTAAGTTGTTTGTATTCATCAGGCTTTTTAAACCGTGTTTTACAAGTACTCTGTTCTCGTCTACAAGCGGCATAACATCACCTATTGTCGCAATGGCCGCCACCTCCAAAAGATCACTGAGTTCACCGTCTTCATACATCTTTTTACCGTACAGTCTTTCATACATATATTCCATAAGCTTATATGCTACCAGCGCCCCGCAAATACTTTTGAAAGGATACTTACATTCACTTCTTTTAGGATTTATTACCACATCGGCTACAGGCAGATAATCCTTACCGTCTTCCTGATACACCTCATGATGGTCCGTGATAATGACCTTTATTCCAAGTTTTCTTGCAAGTTCCATCTGAGAATGTGCCGCAATACCGTTGTCACAGGTGATAATCATAGAGATTTTATCATTTGCCGCTTCATTTATTATATTGTCATTGATACCGTAGCCGTCCTTTATTCTGTCAGGTATCCTTACATCTACATTCGCACCGAATCGCTTCAAAGACTTTACCAATATATACGAAGAACAGACTCCGTCTATATCATAATCTCCCACAACTCTTATCTTATTTCCCTTTTTTATCTCACTCATGATTTCACTATATGCATCTTCCACACCGTATAAGCTGCCTGCGTCATGCATCAAACTTAAATCACTCTTAAGATACAGTGAAAAATCCTCTTCCTTTATATCCCTGTTTATTATTATTCTCGCTAAAACAGGTGAAATATGAAAGCGAGCCGATATTTTTTCAAAATCAGCTCGCTTTGTATATAGCATCCACTTTGACTCCATTTACTCTCCATTCTAAATATACTACTCAGGCTTCTTTTTCTTAACCTTTGTCTTTATTATAGCCAAATGTGTATTTGCAGCTACCGCATCACTGAATACTGCAAGCACCGCTCTTTGAAGTTCATTATCCGCATCGTATTTTATGTCAACAGCCGTGTCGGTACTTATATCAGTCAAACAGTCAAATAAAGCATCCAGATTTTCTCCGTAGTAATCCGGAAACTTCATTTTCTTTTTCAAGTAACTGTGTAATTCTTCCTTTTTACTAAACTTATCCAATTTTAAAGTAATATTATTCATAATCTTTCCCTAATACAATTGTTCAAAAGTTTTGTAGTGGTCTTCAGTATAAAAAACCAGACCGTCATTTGAATATATCAGTCTTTTCGGACCTCTATATCCTCCGTCATAGTCAATATCACATTCAAAATACCTTCTTCCGCTTGCCCTCGGCAAGTTTCCCTCATAATTTCCGAAGGCACTGCCTCCGATGCTCATTCCGGGAAGCACATCCGAAAGATTTCCTTTTTCAGGGTCCCAACCCATCTCCTGAGCCTGTGCCTTTGTGATATAGTTTACAGGAAGCTTTTTGTAGGTGTGAATATAAAGTGCAACATCGTCCTTTGAAGTATAGTTGCCGTTTTCTTCTACAGATGCCTCCCTGCTTTCGGCAGTCTCAGACTCTTTTGTACTCTCACTTTCAGGGCTTGTCTCTTCAGCCGTTTCGCTGCTTGACTCCTGACTTTGTTTTTTGTTTTTTTTATGTTTTTTAGATTTATTATTTTTTTGTTTATGTTTTTTTTGACTCTGTGTTCCGGTTATCTCTTCACTATGCTTTGTCGTACTCTCATCCGAAATACTTTTGCTTTGAGTACTTTCCGCACTTGAAAAACTCTCAGCACTGATACTTTTGTTTTCCTGCCTTGTACACGCACCAAGCGCAAACATTAAGCCCAAAATAATTATAGGAATCCACCAAAGAAGCTTCTTTAACAGACTCCCGTTTTCTTTATTTTTATTTGTCATCTTCCTACCTCACATTCTCACCATTATACGAAATAGCAATGTTCTTCGCAACAAAAAATTATATTAAGTTTGACCAAGCAGACTATATTTTGTATAATACGGTTTGAAACAACTAAAATATGATAAGGTATGGTTATTTATGAAAATATATATATTACAAACAGGAGAGGTGGAAATATCACCGTCTCTCACATATAAGGGCAATGATAAGTTCAATCCGCAAACATACGGACTGTTTCTAAAAGATACCGACAGAGTAAATATTCCTGTTTTGTCTTTTCTTATTCAGACAGGAAAGAAGAATATACTTGTAGATACAGGTATCAAAAAAGAGCTTGAATCGGATACTCCGCTTAGCCTAAAAAAGCAAATCAGTGAAATCAAGGCACCTCTTACCTGTGCTTCCACACGCTTTCATCTGAAAAAGGATTCTTCACTGCTTTCAAGGCTTGAAGCAATCAATCTTTCACCAAAGGATATAGACTGTGTATTGCTTACCCATCTTGACTTTGAAAATGTAAGCGGAGTTGCAGATCTGTCATCAGATACCAAGATTTTGGTTTCAAGAGATGAGGCCAAGGCTGCTGTAAAAAATCCATTAAGATATTCCAGAAGTTGGTGGAAAAATGCCGATATTTCCATATTTGATTGGAACCAAAAAGAAGGTCCTTTTGAAAAATCATTTGATTTACTTGGTGACGGCTCCACAAAGCTTATAAAGCTTTACGGTCACTCAGCAGGTATGTTCGGAGTAAAGGTAACATCGGAGAACAATAAATTTACACTGCTTTATGCGGATGCCGGCTATGGCGAGCTTGCCTGGAAAGAGCTTACACCGCCTGCAATCAGTGTGGATAAAGAGGCTTCCATGCGTTCTCTTGAATGGGTGCGAACGGAGTCAATGGACAAAAATTGTGCTTACAGTCTTGCCTCACATGAGTCCACATCTCTAAAAGTTTTAAGGTTCTAAAAATCGGCTGTTATAAGTCCCTACTTATAACAGCCGTTTTATATTTCAAAGCTTTCGCCCTTTATTTTATCTCTTAATAATAACGATATGATTATTCCCGAAACCGCAATATTCACCCAGACAAATCCCAAACTTCCGCCTATAAACATTGACATAAATGAATTTATCATCTTTATATTAAAGACATCTCCAATCACTTCTATAAAAACCGTTACCGCCGTTAAAATAATTGTAAACTTCATACCGACATTGGACATACTTATAAATTTATTTAATATAACTATAAGTACTATAACTATTGTAACAGGGTACAGGATATTAAGCACAGGTACGGAAATCTTTATAATAGTATTGAGTCCGAAGTTTGACATTGCAAAGCCTGTAAGAGTAAATATATTTACATACGACTTATAGCCGAACCTTTTGAATGTGTCTGCAAAAAATTCGGAAGTAACCACGATAAGACCTACAGTAGTAGTAAAACAGGTAAGTATTGTCATCGCTCCTAGGAAAGCCTGTCCGAAACTTCCGAAAAGCTTATATGAACTCATAGAAAGTATATATGTACCTATATTGATGCTCTTATCAGATAAAACTTCATTCGGAACACTGAACTTATTTCCCAAAGCCCCAAGTCCGATATATAAGCTGCTAAAGAGTATAGTTGTAACAATTCCTACTATTGCCATTATACTCATATACTCTTTTTTTGATGAGAATCCGAATGTCTTTATCCCTGAAGTGGCAATCAGACAAAAACTTACAGAAGCCAGCGCGTCCAAAGTATTATATCCGTCAAAAAATCCTGTCTTTAGCGCTGTCAGGCTTCCAGCCATCTCGCCCTCACCGACGGCATGAAAGTTCAGATTTCCCACAATTATAAGTATAACTATAAGAAGCGCAAATATTGGAGTAAGCACCTTGCCTACTCTGTCCATAAGTTTTGAAGGATTAAGTGCTATAAGATATGCAAGCAGAAAATATATTGCACTGAATACAAATAAAGCAAGTCTTATATTCCCTGTCACAGGTGCAATACCTATAGAAAAAGAAGTACTTGCAGTCCTGGGTATCGCAAAGAAAGGACCTATAGCAAGGTAAAGTGCTGTCAGGTAGCCGATTGCAAAGTTTGTTCCTACCTTTATACCAAGTTCTCTTTTGTATCCGCCTTTGACCATAGTGCCTACTATCAAAGTGACTATAGCTATTCCTACACCTGACAATACAAAACCCGACATAGCGGGTACAAAGTGTTTTCCTGCCCTAAATCCAAGTTCAGCAGGGAAAATCAAATTCCCTGCTCCAAAAAAGATACCGAAGAGTAACAGCCCTATTAAAAAACCTTTTTTTATCATACTCTCACTTTTATAACCGCCTTTTTTGCACTTGCCGGTTTATCCATACAGCATCCCGGCATATGTGCATCCTCAGGTGCAACCACTATAAATTCATTCGGGTGAAGTATCACATGACCGTAAGTATCAGGCGTCTCAAAGAAAAGTACATCCTTATCAGGCTTGGCTTCCTTTACTTTAAGCCCCTCTCTGTCACAGATGCCGAAGAATTCCACACCCTCTATCAAATATTGAATATCAAAAAATTTATCATGTGCCTCAAACTTCTTTTCTTCTACCGGCAATGTGGTATATTCCTGTACATTTGCAAATACATCACCGCCATCTATCTCATACTTTCCTGCAGGTAATGAATTCAAATCATGGCTCTCCAACCAGTCATAAGCTTTCAAAAACTTCTCGTTCAGATAATTGTACTTCTTAGCCAACTTTATATTTGTAAAAAACATATTCTCTCCTTATAGTAAATAAGCAGTATTCGGATCTATGCTCATTTCATCTGTATAAATAACCCAATCTGTTACATCATTGACAGTGTATTCACCCTCATCGCCCTCTTTCATAGCCGCTACTCTATATGGCGCCTGTGTGAGCACCGCCTTAAACCCTTCTTCTGTAAACTCTAAAAGTTCAAACCAGATATGCTCAAGATTTTCATAATCAGGCTTTCCGTCCTCACTGTCTGTAGGTAATCCGACCTTTATAAGTGCTTTGTAACTTGGATTCTCCGAAATTGCCTTTTTCAAAAGTTCATATCTGTCTCTTGCCATAAACTTCATATGCTCCGTCTGTTCATTAGTATAATAATACAGCGGATTTTCAACAAGCTTTTCCTCTACATCTGAAGGCTTTGTATACTTACCGTTATTTGCATCTTCTTCGGATAAGAAAAGGAAAATAACCTGACTGTTTGTATTATGACTGTCGGCTCTGTCCGCAGGACCTCCGATTATATCGGAAGGATACTTTGCAATAGCGACATTCCAAGGAAGAGGTGCCACAACTATCTCTTTTCCGTCTATGAACTCTCCAAGGAAGATATAATCTTCTATAGCCTCATTTTGATATAATACTCTGTTTGCCACGGTATTTATCAGATAATACAGATCGTTTGCATTGTCTCTGCTTATATCCAAAAGTTCAAACTCCGAAAATCCGGTTCTGCACATACCATGTGTATGTAGCCAAACTTTATTTGTCTCATCATCAAATACAGCCTGTACCGTAAATAAACTTTCAGCATTAGGTGTAACACTTGACTTTGCAGCAAGTTTTACCCATCTTCCGCTTAAAAGTCTCTCCGCACTTTCATCTATCACCGCCAATGTATCCGGGAAAAATGCTGTTATGAGCTTTAACTGTAGATGATATGAGTCAAAATAATCTTTGTTAAACTTCATATATATGATAAATGACTTGGTCTTTTTCTCGATTTTTTCAAAGTCCTCATCATGGATCTTTTGCTTTTGTAATGAATACAGACGGTCAAATACAAAATCTTCAAAATAAAAACCTACACCGTACTCTTCGCCCTTATAATCAAGTATCATGTTACCCGACTTATCATCCTTAAGGTTGAATTCTTTAAGATTTACTCCGTCTATTTCCTGTATTCTTTCTTTGGCGCCATCAATATCCTCAACATCGACTTTATCTGAGAGCACATGCATATATGAACGCTCTTCCCACAACTCCATAGGTGCAACTTCAGGCAACTTTACCTCATTTTGCTTTTTTTTAAATAAGTTAAACATTATTCCTCCCTAAATGTTACTAATTTTGATATTTTTCTGAATGTCTTATAACCTGCAAGCTTTATATTCTTTTCTTCAAAAAAATCGCATGCCGCGCTCATTATATCCATAAAGTTTCCGAATATCAGGAAATCAAGATATCCGCATATTTTGCCTGTAGCACCCTCTAAAAAGACGATATTTCCGGTATTGCCGGTCTTCTCAAGTTCATTTAAGATATACTCAATAAGCTGATTTCTGATATTCATAACCTCAAACTCATATTCAAATGAAGCATTTTCCTGATCGGATTCTTCCAAACTGAAGCAAAAGAAACCGGCTACCACACCGTTTCTGTATAATTCATCCATTATAGGCATCTTATCAAACGGTCCGCTTGATATATACTCACTTATAAGTGAAGGCAGGCAGGTGGTTCCTGTATATATATCCTCTCTGATATCATCTCCTACGGACTGTAACCTGTATCCTGAATACATCTTCAAATACTCTTTTGCACTTATTCCAAGTCGGAATCCCTTACTTTTAGCCCTTTCTTTCAGTCCTCTGTAGTCTACACACTCCTTTAAAAAGTCTTCTTTCTCTTCATAGTCAAGTACTATATCACAGGTATCTTCAGTCGGAGCGTCAAAGTCGTCTTCATCTGCAATATCAAACTCAAAATCATTTGCCATCAAGTCTATCTCACCGAAGATATCTATAAAGAGCTGTTCTATAACCTCAAGCGGAATATCAAACTCATCGGCATAGATAACTATCTGCCTGTCATCACTGACAAAGAATCTAAGATCGCTTATATCATATCTCTCATTTTCATATACTATTTTATCTTTGATGTCTTCTTTAGCCGATATCCCGACTCTTATATCAAACAGGCCTTTTAGATTATCAGGCATTGTATCCCTTATATATTCAAGCATGAATACATTAGACTTGTCATCACCCGTTTCAAATTCGATAGTCCTGCTTTCATAAAAAATATTTATTTTTATTTTAGGGAATGCATCATGTATATGATTTGCTGTTATATTTATAACCCTTACATGAAAGATTTTACTGTTCTTATTATATTTTCTTATCTCTTTTTGTATATCTTCCCATACAAAATCCAGTTTCTGTGACATGGAGACCTCTATGACTCCGTCTGTCAGCCGGTTCACACATTCATTCATCATATCAATGGTGTCTTCATCTCCGGGCCTTGCATCCAAAGCCTGCTTAAAGTAATGTAGGGCAAGTCCGTGCTCTCCAATATAAAAATATGAGTATGCAACTCTGAAGTAAAATCTGTGATTGCCTCTAAAATACTCTTCATGCGGCAACAATAATCCCAGCGCCTGTATGAACGGCTTAGAATCGCCCGGCTCACCCAGATTATTGTATGCCTTTGCAAGCTCGGAATCCATTTCAGGGGTTCTGGCATTCTCAGGCAAAATCTCAAGCGCATCCACTACCTTTTGATATTCTTCATTGTTATTCCACTCTTTACACTGTTCAAGTAATTCCATTTTCTTTCCTTTGTCTATACAAAAGTCTATAAAACTTATCTTTTAAATTATTTATTATTTTATAAATATACCATATATACAAAACACTGTCAGCAATTAAAATAAGGCACAGACCTTGCAAAAATTTGAATTCATAAAATCTGTGCCTTAAATATCTTGTCTGTTCAGTTTTAATCAATGTAGGAAAAGGCTTAGAATCATTATCTCAATAATTCCCGTTATACCCAAAAACAGTGTACACATAGTCTGTGTCTTATATCCTTTTTCAGGTGACATCGCACCGAAGTTTGTAACAACCCAGAAGTATGAGTCGTTAGCATGTGAAACCGTCATAGCACCTGCACCTATAGCCATAGTTACAAGTGTAGCACTCATAGGACTTGCAAATCCAAGTGCCGGCAACAACGGTGCCACAATACCTGCGGTAGTTGTAAGTGCCACTGTGGATGAACCCTGTGCACTTTTTAATATTGCAGAAAGTAAGAACGGGAAAAGCATACCCATTGTACTTAGAATCTCTGCATGATCCTTTATAAAGTTGACCATATCCGAAGATGCTATAACCTTACCGAGTACACCGCCTGCAGCAGTCACAAACAGTATAGGACCCACAGTCTTTAATGTCTCATTGGTTATATTGTAAAATTCATTCATCTTGCCGGTTCCGTTAAGCTGTAATACTCCAAAGACCGTACCGACAGCCAGAGCTATAATAGGTGTTCCAAGGAACTTTAAAACATCCGCTCCCATACCGTTCATCTTCATCATTGAAACTATAGATGCAACAGCCATAAGGAGTACAGGTACTACGATAGGTGCCAAAGACATCACTCCGCTTGGAAGCTTTCCGTACTCTGCAATGAGCTCTTCGTATGTTTTTGTAATCTCACTTGAATCCGCTTCATCGTCTGACTTTACCTTCTTACCTATATACTTGGCGTAGAAAAATCCTGCAATCAAAGGGAATATTGAACATACCGCACCCATTCCCATTACAAGCAAAAGATTATCTCCTATTCCAAGTGTTGAAGCTGCCGCTATAGGTCCAGGTGTAGGCGGTATAAATACATGTGATATGTATAAACCTGCCGAAAGTCCTACAGTCATAGCTACGGATGACTCTGCCGTTCTCTTTACCAAAGCCTTTCTTATAGGATTTAGAATAACAAATCCTGAATCGCAAAATACAGGAATTGAAACAACCCAACCCATAAGTTCTACCGCCAGCACAGGATTGTTCTTTCCGACCAGCTTGATAATCATATCCGCCAGCTTAAAAGCCGCACCGGTCTTTTCAAGTATGGTTCCTATCAATGCACCAAGTATGATAACAATACCTATACTTGAGAATGTACCTGCAAATCCTGCTCCTATAACGCTTGCAAGACCTTGTATCTTCGTTCCGTCCTCCAAGGTCTTATCCACTAAAGGAATACCTGCTACAAGTCCCAAAATAAGTGATATACACATAATCGATATAAACGGATGTACACCGAACTTTGAGATGGCAACTATCATAACGATAACCGCCAAAATAAACACGAATATAAGTGGTAAACCTGTCATAACACTCCCTCCTTCTACAGACATATAAGCATAATATCTTTGTACAATTACCTTAATATTTATGCCATATTCCACTTAATAATATTGTAAACTTATTATATCACAATATGTAATAAATGCAATTCTTACAAATAAATTTATAGAAGTCATATAATATGATATATTTCTATCAAAGTTTCAAATTTCTATTAAAAAAAGCACAGCCGTTTTCAGGCTGTGCTTTGAGCATCTAACAGTGTTTAGTTTTGCGCAAATGCTTTCAACATCCACAGTGTCTTCTCATATTCTTTCAAATAACCTGTGAAGATATCTGCGGTAACCACATCACCTTCTTTATCAGCCAGCTCTACAAGCTCCTTTGAATCATGTACCCAGTACTCAACATCAACAGTAAGGATACGAACCGCCTCCGCTATATCAATAGCGCCGTCAGGAAGCTCCTTAACCTTGGTAATCTCCAAAGCTTTCTTTAAGTTGGCAACCGGAAGTTCACCCATTGCAAGGATTCTCTCCGCCACCTCGTCAATAATATCCGCTGTCTGATCGTAATATTCCTCTAATTTTGCATGAAGGGTAAAAAAGCCGTTTCCCTTCAAATTCCAATGCATATTGTGCAGCTTAATATACATAATCTCCTGATTGGCCAAATAAGCATTCATCTTTGCCAGTAATTCCTGTTTCATAAAATCTTCCTTTCTGTAAAACCTTACAAATCACAATCTACTATGCAAGCTCTTCTATCGACCCCAACTTCCAAACTCGGCACAAATGTTGCAAGTTTGGAACTGACAACCTCATCAAGAGACATATGTATTATATCATATTCATTTGTTTAATCAATACTTCTACAATGTATACATTTTCATTTATTTATATTCCTAGGGTGAAAAGTTTATTTCCACAACCCCTATGTTAAAGTTGCGTTTAGTCTT
>NZ_DBHIEQ010000005.1:0-29448 GCF_057250505.1 Lachnoanaerobaculum sp.
TGATAACAAGTTTTATATTTATTATAAATGATTCATAAGCCGAAAAAAACACACCAACAACTTACGTCATTGATGTGTTTCATTATGCTGAGATACTAAGCTTTCATGTCTCTGCTTATATTAGAAGTCAACTTCAGTATCATAATAGCAACATTTCAAAAGTTTTTCCATCTCTTCAACACTCGGCTGTCTAGGGTTTGAGCCTGTACAAGCGTCCGCTACGGCATTTACAGCTATATCATGCAGTCTCTCAAGGAATACATTCTCAGGTACAAATCCGTTCTCTGTAGGATATGAATCAGCACCGTAATGCTTTATGCAGTGTGGAATATTAAGCTCGTCATTCATTCCTCTGACATATTTGATAAGTTCTTTTATCTTCTCTTCTTGCGTATTTCCCGGCAGACCCAGTACATCAGCTATCTTTGCATATCTCTTAGCCGCCTCACTGTCCTTAGCGTTAAAAGCGATTACCTTAGGAAGATACATTGCATTTGCGGCACCATGTATAATGTGAGCACCGTAGTCTCCAAATACCGCACCTGTCTTATGTGCCATTGAATGTACTATTCCAAGCAATGCATTAGAGAATGCCATACCTGCAAGACACTGTGCATTGTGCATTGCATCTCTTGCTTCCTTGTCCCCATTGTATGACTTTATAAGATACTTATGAATCATCTCTATTGCATGCAGTGCAAGAGGATCTGTAAAATCACAGTTTGCAGTAGATACATACGCCTCAATTGCATGTGTCAAAGCATCCATACCTGTATGTGCTACCAGCTTCTTCGGCATAGTCTGTGCAAGTGCAGGGTCTACGATTGCAACATCCGGTGTTATCTCAAAGTCTGCTATAGGATATTTGATACCCTTTTCATAGTCTGTGATAATTGAAAAAGCTGTTACCTCGGTAGCTGTTCCCGATGTGGAAGAAATAGCACAGAACTTTGCTTTCTTTCTAAGTGTAGGGATACCGAATACCTTGCACATATCTTCAAATGTACAATCCGGATACTCATACTTTATCCACATAGCCTTAGCGGCATCAATAGGTGAGCCTCCGCCGATAGCCACTATCCAGTCAGGTCCGAACTCAATCATTTCCTTAGCACCGCGCATTACAGTGTCTACAGAAGGGTCGGACTCTATTCCTTCAAAAAGCTTTACCTCCATGCCTGCTTCTTTAAGGTAGTCTATCACCTTATCCAAAAAGCCGAATCTCTTCATAGAGCCGCCGCCGACACAGACAAAAGCTTTCTTTCCGGTGAAGTTCTTCAAAGCCTCAAGTGAATCTTTTCCGTGATAAATATCCCTTGGTAATGTAAATCTCATATACAGCCTCCATATTGAATTTAATATATTAAGCAAAAAGTGTAAGCAAAATCACTCTTTGCAAATAAATTTAACCTCTTACAAAATATGCAGCAGAACTAAAAACTGAACTGTCACAGTTATTTCATGCTTATATTATACATCACATTCGTTACATTGTCAATGTTTTAACGTTATCTTTTTAACATAATCTACCTGTTTTCCCTACGCATAAAACTGAAGCCGTTTACATTTATTGAAAATATCAGTTTTACCAGCCAAAGGAAGAAAAACAACACACCTATAGGTATAAGGCATGAAGTTACTATCATCACTGCAATTGCCTCTATAAATGAACTTACGGTATTCTCAAATTTCTTTAGAATTTCGTTTGCATTGCCTGTTATATTGTTTACAAACTTATCTATGGCATTGCCGCTCTCTTCCTTTGCATCATCTGTAACAGTCTGAGTATTTTGCTTGGCGTCGTTCAGTGTCGTATCTATGGACGAGGCGTAGTTGCTTTCTATCATATTTGCAATATTTACACTGATCGGTATTGTAAATGATATAACCAGGCTGAATAAAAACAGCTTGGTTGCAATCTTTGCAAACATCTTTTCATTCGATGCTATAAATATAATAAACAAAAGGCAGGCAACCGGAATGATATACTTGAATGCAACCATTCCTGTTACCGTCAGCAAAAATTTTTCAAGATAGATGGCACAAAGTACAATCAAAAAATACTTGCTCATCTCTGCAAGTTCCTGTGCAACAGGAGTGCCTATATCTCCCGGCAAAAGTGTTATGGCGGAAGATGACGCTACCGCTGCAGCCGCAAGCTCCATCACCTTGCTCCTGCTCTTATCAAGTGCGCTTATAGTATCCGCATAGAAATCCACATTACTGAAAATGCCTGCCAGCACAAAAAATGATATCAAGCCTGCCGCAATACAAACAGCTGCCAATATAATCTTTATTATCAATACTTTTTTAATTGATGACATTTTTCTCCTCCAAAAACTTCAAAAATCCGTCCACTCCTCTATCTATATCATTATAAGCTGTATCAAATCTGTCGGTATACCAAGGATCGGATACCGACTCATCACTTCCTGCAAAACCCAAAAGCTTATATACTTTATCATCCTTTCCAAAAACTTTCTTCATATTTTTTATATTGGCATCGTCCATTCCTATCAGGTAGTCGTATTCTTCATAGTCGGACTTTACTATCTGCCTTGCCTTCTTGCCCGAGCAGGCTATCCCGTGTTTCTTAAGTTCATCTTTTGCAGGAGGATACACCGGATTACCTACACCGTTCCATATCTCATCTGCGCTTGTAGCTGCTGAGGCTATCTCAAACATATCCTCCAGCCCAAGCTTTTTTACTTTGTCTTTCATTATAAACTCCGCCATAGGTGAACGGCATATATTGCCGTGGCAGATAAAAAGTACTTTTATCATAGTTTTATTTACTCCTTTTTGCCCTGTATTGCCCCATTTGCGAGGTTTTCAGGAATATAAGTAATAAAGCCGCAGACACATCATCTACGGCTTTGACTCTACAAACACTGATTCAAAATATAATCCATTCCATCATCCAATTTCAGAATCTTTGCATTCTTTGATAGTATCTTAATAATTATATCGAGATTGCCCATATCTTCATAATCTGAATCATATATGAATAGCACTCTCTTTTGTTCTCCCAACTCGTCAGCTACAAAAGACCATTGTCCGGCACTTCCGATAACTCGCTTTAAGTTTTTTCCTTTAAATGAAAACATATTAATACATACATTTCCAACTTGATAATCAAAGGAAATTTCGTCGCTATATGGCTCATCAACTTTTTGAGTAGTATATTCAAGATTATTTGATTCAAGCACTCTACGAATTAATTTCTTTTCCTCATTGCAGTTTAATCTCTGTGATCTTGCTAAATCATATTTCAAATATACTTTCGATAAATCCTCAACATAGTTCTCATTTTCATTAACTGTAAGAGTTCTAACTGATGAGAATCTAAATTCATTCGCATACACTTTGACATATGAAGCAAGCTCAAACTCTTTGTTAAAATTAAAGACAGAAGTTTCAACTTCATCCTTAATACCTCATAAATAGAGTTTAACAAAATCAATATCCGCTTCATCATCAAAAGCATGAAACCGTTGGAAATTGGAGATATATTTGAAATCACGTTGTCCTGTTGTTACATTGTGAAACAACACACCTATACACAAGCACTCATCTGATATAGGTGAATGATAATAATTCAATGCTGCATATTCAATGTTGTACATTATATTTCCTCCTTCCCTATCTATTATTATATGTCAAAATTGTGGATATTATCACATCCAAATTATCGACTCTATATAGAATATAATTTATAAGTTCATCAATATCTTTCTGTTTCGGTCTCCATTCTTCCGGAATAATGTCGATGAATTCTGTTATTATATCATGATTAATCTTGCTTTTAAAGACTGAACTTTCCTTTTCCAACATCTCCTTTCTAACAGAAAAATTTTCAAAAAACATTTCATACAAGTAAGAATTATACTCCAATACCTTCGTGTCTAATAAATCATTTTCTTCCATTGCCCGTTTCAAGCAACTTGCATCCCAAAATGTTTGATTAATAAAAACATGTGTATGATCTATTACTTTTAGTGAAATATCGCCCTTAAAAAATTATACTAAAAGATTTCCGGGATTTCTATCTGTATTAAATATAACATGATCAAATAGTAGAATCTTTACAAAATCCTCCTTATTTCTCATCTTACTAATAACGGTAGGACGTAGTTTTGTAACCTTTGGCATATATTCCGAGAAAAAAGCTTTTCCATAATTAAGCGGAGTAGCAAGTTCTTCATCTTGTATTTCTGAAGAACTGTCCAAAATGCAAACATTTACGAACTAAATACTGTCTACCACCCCAATAAACTCCTTTTCCAGCGCATCCCAGTCTGTATTCCTGTCATCCTCCATTGTTTCCAAAATCGACTTATAATATTCCAACTTCTCTTCTATATAATTATTTATCGCTTCAACCCTTGGGCCTTTTTCGGATTCGGACATTTTTACCTTCTTTGCAAGCAAATCCTCTACCGCAGCCTTCATATTATCCTCAAGAACGGTATTAACCAATTCATCAAAGAGTACCGGCGGTGGGCATTTCTTTTCTTCAATCCATTTGCATGCAAGAATAGGCCTCAGCACATAAAAATACTTTTTATATTTTACCATGTCATCGCATAGGTAATCGTAGTAGTTCTTTTTTGCCGTACCGTAGTAATGATAAAGTGCCGATTTACATGCAAAGTACTTGCATGCCGTTCTGTCGTAAAGTTCCTTCCACACATCCGTTGTGTAATACACAATTGGAGAATTGCTCCACTCAAATAATGTGGCATTGGACTTGTGAAAGTGCTTTAATGCCTTCTTTAAATCCCATCCGTTGATATCAAGCACCTCGTTTAATTCCCAATCGATAAAGTCCTTGTTCTCTCGAAGGGATAAATAAAAGTTCTTATTGCGAACATAGATAAATCTTACATCATAATCGCTGTCATGCGAGGCAAATCCCCAAGCTCTGCTGCCCGATTCAATAGCGTGTAGCACTTTTATATTCTCTTTTTCCTCTATTTCTCTTATTTTAGAAAGAATCAGTTCTTCTATATTCTCTTTATAATTATCATATCTCATCACGAATCACCCTTTCATTTATTGTCATAACCAATTCCTGCACACTTTTAAAATCCGGTTCATCCGGTAATTGCGTATGCTTGGAAGCGTAATGCAGTTTCTTTTCATACTCTCTCATCATATCATAGAAGCTGTCCGAAAAAGTTCCCTCATCTGTTTGATATTTTCCAAAGCGGATATCCATCAACAATTCATGTTCTTTTTCTCTGTATGTATTGATTTCTCCCTTTTCCAGTATATCAATGGCCATCATAAACAATCTCATAAGATGCATAGCGTGCTTATTTAAATGAAGATCATCTTTCTTTTTATTTCTCTTGCCAATTTTATCATAGTCTTTTACAACATTTGACATTGTATTCCACATACTTACATAATCTCTTAGCGGATAGTGACTCAACTTGGCATTGACAAATATTTCAGTTTCAAGTTCCGGATTAACTGCCTTATCTATAAAAATTTCCAGACTTCCGTTTTCAAAGTTCTTATAACTTGAGTTGAAACTGTACATTGCATTCTTTACAGAATTAAAAATATGCTGTTCCTTTTCACTTTGTGGAAATGTGTCTCTGGCAAGTGCATTCTGTAATCTTCTAAGTTGCGCATCCGCATACCCTCCAAATGACTGAATAGCTCTTTTTGATAAAAACAATCGTTTATTATCAAGAAGCATCTTACCGATATCATTAAGATAGAGATAATTATCCGGTGCAAGTCCAAGCAACTCTATTGTATTCGGATTGCAACTCAAAAGTAAATTCACCATTTTATTGAATGCATAGATAACGGTATCCGTATTATCGTCCACATACTGTTCAAACTGTGTAAGTCCTATAAGATCCGATTTTTGATTGAGTGTAATTCCTCTTATATCTATATCGCTGCTTTCTATATTTGTCCCATATGCATAGCTTCCTGCAAGCCCAAGCAAAATCACATGCTTTCCAAGATGCTCATTTTTATTTATAAAATCATATTCGGGTTTGTTTAAAATATCTTTCATTCTCTTACTCTTTTTACTCCTCATATTCTCAAGCACTCGGTATTCTTAATCTTTATTTTTGAACCGAACTTGATATCAATTCACTTATGATTTTATCATATATACATTATATTTTGACTTTTATTTCAAATAAAAAAGCCGTTGCCAAACAGATATATCCGTTAGACAACAGCCCTATTACTTATCATTATGATTACTTGCCAAGTCTTGCCTTACCTAAAGCATCTGTAGCTATAATAGCCGCATACAACTCATCAGGTGTTACATCTCCTGCAAGGTTATGTATTGTTTCTCCCTTTTTACCATGATCTTAAGATTGGAGCCTTTTTCAAAAATATAATAAAAGATACTAGAATACAGTTTGACCCAAACCTGGTAAATAGATTCCTTACTTATTCTCGTATACTTAATCCTGACTCCAAGCTAGGTACTCATCAGAATCTTGTTGGCTTTTACGAGCAACCTACATTTGGTTACGAACACATTCTTCGTACACTTGACATCATGTATGATCATTATGATGAGTATATTTCTCATCTATATGATGCAAGTACGAAATTAATAAAGAGAGATACCTCTGTATGTTTTTTTGACTGCTCAAACTATTACTTTGAAATAGAATCAAATGATGAAGATTATATTGATCCGGTAACCGGTGAAGTGACTAAAGGTCTACGAAAATATGGTGTGAGTAAAGAGCATAGACCAAATCCTATTGTACAAATGGGACTATTTATGGACAAAGATGGAATACCGCTATCTATGTGTATTTCTTCCGGCTCTGATAATGAGCAAACTACTGCTATTCCTTTGGAACAAAAGCTAATAACTATGTTTAATGGTAAAAAGTTTATTTATTGTGCTGATGCCGGTCTTGGGTCTTTAAATATCAGAAATTTTAATTCTATGGGTGGCAGAGCTTTTATTGTTACTCAATCCATAAAGATGCTTTCTAATACCTTAAAAGAAGCTATTTTTAGTGATATTGATTATCGCTTATTATCTAATGACAAACCTGCAACTATTCAGCAAATGAAAGATTTTGATAGGTTTGATAAAGTTAATGCAGAACTGTACGATGATAGGATATACAAGATAATCCCTGCTGATAAGGCATTTGACCTTGAACTTTATGAAGAAAAGGCATGTAAGAATGGTACTATTAAGAAAGTTAAGTCAAAGGCCGTAGTTCCACAAAAGATTATTGTCTCATTCTCAAGAAAAATGATGGAATATCAAAGGTTTATACGAAATCACCAGATAGAAAGGTCTAAGAAACTCCTTACTAAGCTGGATCCGGAAACCTATAAAAAAGGGGCAACTGATATAACTTGTTTTATAAAACGAACCACATCAACATACTCCGGTGAAAAAGCTGTAGATACCTACGAGCTTAACCAAGAAGCCATAAATGAAGAGGAGAAGTATGATGGATTCTATGCAGTAGCAACAAATCTTGAAGATTCAGCTAAGTATATCTTAGAGATTAGCTCAAACAGATATAAAATAGAAGGCTGCTTTGGAATAATGAAAACCAATTTTTCAGCCAGACCTGTATTTCATCAAAATAGAGAGCGAATAGTAGCACACTTTATGGTCTGTTACACAGCTCTTTTAATATATAGGATTCTGGAAAAGAAGCTGGATATGTATGGAACGCATTTCACTGTAGAGAATGTTATAGAAACTTTGAACAACATGCAGGTAGCTAATTTAGAAGATGTATGCTATATGTCAACATATAATAATTCACAAGTACTAACATCATTAAATGCTATCTTTAATCTTGAATTGGACAAGAAATACTATCAGCCAAAAGATTTAAATAAAAAAATAAAAAAAATTTCAACTTGAACTTTCCATACAACATTTTTTAGATACTTAAAAAAGTGGCTAAAGCCTTGTAAATACAGGGTTTTAAGCCACTTTTCTATTCCCAAACTGTTGAAGATGGGATATTAACATAGTGAAAACATCCACTTCTTGCCTCATTCCATACTACATGTTTATTAGAAAATGCATGTTTTTAGCTTTTTGTATTGTAAGTAATTAAAAAAGTCAAAAATGAATAACCCATTTCTGACTTTCTTAATGCTATATTGATTTTACACACACCTATTTTTTCAGACATAGTGCCCTTCTACAGAGAATCTAATAAGAAAGCAAACCTTTCAGTACCGTAGCACATCCGTCAATTACAGGAGTCGAACTATCTAACATAATATTATAATTATTGTAATCATTCCATTTTCGTGCAATATTGGCATAATAATACCCAGCTCTTCTCTTATCGAACCGTTTTCGAACGCATTCCACCACCTCTAATTCTTACTTTCTTATACCCCTATACAATAATCACATGCTTTACTTGTACTAATCTTGCCGTCTTCTTTTATCTATCTCCAACGCTACCTTGGCAGCTACATAAAAATCATCTTTCCGGAGAATATTTCTTTTATCCAATTCATAAAACAACCTCTCATATCCAAAATAATTTCTCGGTATTTTTAATATTCTCTTTCCTCCTGAATAGATTTCACATGGATATTCAGAGGCTTCACCTATAATCTTTGCATTGCTTATCTCACTCCATAAATACTCACTTCTTTTAAACGGAAACTGATTTATTAATATCTTTTTATCGCTTACTTCTGTTTTTGTAAATAAAACAAATACTAAAAAATATATTCCGAGACTTGAACTTAATAATAGCAACGGCAACACACCCGCCCACTTCGTCTCCAGAATTTCTGATGGGCCTACTTTACATAAAACCCAAATCATCATAAAAGTAATGTATATATACAAAAATATTGCAATCAGATATTTTTTACCTGGTCTTATCACTATTTTACTATCCTTCGTTTTCATCTTCCGCCCCCTTCATTAAACGCTTTTTAGCAGTAAAATCCACATACTTTCAGTTTTATTCGGCCACCCGACTCAAAGCTAAAGCTTAATTGTATAAATCCGCCAATATACTTTATAGCATTGACCTCTTTATTACAACAACCGACAAGGCTATATAATGTAAATTATATTTTAATAATACTGCCTTGATACTTATATTTTATCAAATCTTTTATTAATATTCATCACGATTTTGCTGAAAATTATCAGCTTTATTGAACAAAGTAATTTTTTAATAAACTGCAATATAATTTTAAATTATCTTCTTAAAACTCTATGTGTACTGCATATCTTCTCTTGCATACATATACTTACACAATCTCAAAATATGCCGATTCTCCTCTTTCACATTCATTAACATAAAAAATTTAAAACAAAAATTTGAAAAAAATACATACCGGCTTATTCCGTTACTTAACAGCTGCCGCCTTGCAATCCATCTTACAAAGCAGCAGCCTTTCATCATTTTTTCTTATCTTCCTGTTTTTTTCTTTCTACAAATCTTCCCATATAATAAGCTATTATTCCGACACCTATACCTGTCTGTACACAAAAAAGCAGACTTTCAACTTCTCCCGGAAGTTCCTTTCCTAAGACGGTTTCTATAACCGGATTAAACCACGGCTCATATTCTCCGCCCTATATTTCTGAAACCACTTCACTTTCGGCATCATCAGAACCGCCAAATTCGGCATTCTTAAGCATAAATAAAGGCACTATTGCCATCAGTACAACTATTACAAGTAAGCTTATAACAAGTTTTTTATTCTTTGACATTATTTAACACCTCCTCTTTATTTATAAAATCATATTCATGTTTATTTAGAATATTTTTATAGTCAGTCACTATGCTCCTCCTCTAATAATATCTATTTTATATACTACTATTTTATAAGTTCAAATTTTCATATACATTATTTATCAATAATTATATACATCTATACACCATTATTTTTTCAATCTTTGCTACATAAAACTTTTCCCTCTAAGCTAAAATATAAATCTTGTAATTTGGTATTATTGGGTACATATAATTGATGCCTTGGATTCCCCTTCACTGTTAGTTTACCACGGCATACCCACTTCCTATCCGGGTCAATAGCTAGAATTTCCTTTAAGCAATCTTTCAAATATTTTCTTTTCTCTATGGCGTTCCCCCAAGAAGCCAAGGTTAAAGCATTAGAGTATATATTAAAAACACTTCTTATAACTTCATAATTTTTTACAGTTAAATCATCAGCAGCTTTTATATGCATATCATTTGGATTTGTCGCTCTTTGCGGATAAAGATTTAGCATTATCCAACCGTCACAATTATTTTCTGATGCAATTTTTCTTATTTTTGAAATAGTGGGATCATCCTTTTCATCATTAGCTGTACTTGGATTTATTCCAAAGCATATAATAGGATTTTCTCCGACCTCTCCCAACATAAATCGTGCTGTATCATCATCCAAATACAATACTTCCCCATTCTTTTTTTCTTTTATAAAATTTTCAAGATCATTTCAAATAGTTTCTTTTTTGTTATCATTCATTTTATGCTATTCTCCTATCTATTTTTATTATATTTTAACCCTATTCCCACTACCTTCTAAAGAGATCTCTAAGTTTTAGCTTATCAAATGCCAACATTCCTCTGGCTTCCAGGTACAAATCATCTTCCTCAATAATTTTTCTTTTGCTTAGCTCATTTAGTAGCTTTTCATAGCCTATATATGCCCTTGGTACTTTTGATATTCTTTTTTCTACTGTATATATCACACATGGGTAAGCCAATGCCTCATTTATAATCTTTGCAGTAGTTATATCAAACCAAAAATATTCCCTTTTTTTTAGAGGAAACCTTGTTATTTCTATTTTCTCATTGTCAATTTTTATCTTGGTAAGCAACGCATATAATCCCGATACTAATCCGACAGTCAAAAAAAATAATAGCAATATCCACCTTGCCATCTTGTCCGTCTCCGGATTATCTGACGGTAAAGCTTTGCCTAATACCCAAAAATATGTAACTCCTAAAACTATAGGCATAAAACTGAAAAACAAATATACTAAACCCGGTCTTATTACTATTACATCATGCTTTGATTTCATTTTACCTCCCACCCCAGTATTTGACAAAGAACATAAAAAAGCCGCCACCAAAAAGATAAAATATCTATCCGGCAACAGCCACTTATCCATTAAATAGATTACTTGCCAAGTCTTGCCTTACCTAAAGCATCTGTAGCTATAATAGCCGCATACAACTCATCAGGTGTTACGTCACCTGCAAGATTATGTATTGTTTCTCCCTTTACACAGGCATTCTTTGCTATAGTATGAAGATCCTCATATGTAAAGTCTCCAAGCTCTGCAAGTGTAATAGGCAGTCCTACTTCAAGGCAAAAATTCTGTATATCCTCAAACTCGGCCTTATCCGCACACTCAAGTGTAAGCTGTATCAAAGTACCGAATGCCACACAATTACCATGATATGCCTCATGTCCGCCAAGTGAAGTAACTCCGTTATAGAATGAGTGAGGAGCCGCACAGTTTACATTATCTGCTCCTACACCTGAAAGATAAACTGTAGCCTCTATGATTGCATCCAAAGCAGGAGTAACAACATTATTCTCACAGGCAGCTATAGCCGCTTTTCCGTATTTTCTTAAGGTATCATAGCAAGCCTTTGCAATCGCCATACCTGCTCTTGTAATACCGCCGCTCTCCAAACTTGGTGACTCTGTACGAAGTGAAGCTCTTCCTTCAAAATATGTTCCAAGAGCGTCTCCCATACCGGCTATCAAAAACTTTACAGGTGCATTAGCTATAACACTGCTGTCTACAAGTACCGCATCCGGATTTTGCGGATAGAATAAATATTTATTAAAACTTCCGTCATCATTATATATAACCGAAAGTCCTGTACAAGGTGCATCTGTAGCTGCAACTGTAGGTATTATAACTATTCTCTTCCCCATATAATATGCTGTTGCCTTAGCCGCATCCACTGCCGAACCGCCGCCTACCGCAACAACAACATCAATCTTATCAGTCTCAACAATATCCTGCATTTTCTTTATCTCGCTGATACTTGACATTCCTCCGAATACTTCATATCTGCGATAATCATCTTCGCCTTCAAAGCTCTTTTCCAAATCATCATGGCAGCTGTTGTAACCGCTGTTCGAACAGACAAACAACCATCTCTTTCCCATATACTCCATTTCCTTACGGAACTGAAGCAAAGCTCCTTTTCCCTGTACATACTTGAGTGGTGCACGCATCATTCTTAAACGTTTCATAACAAAACCTCCATTAAAACCGTCAAGCTTTGAAACTATGTCAAAACTTTAACATATATTGCTAAGGACTATTGTATCACAAAGATTGTATTTTTCAATTATTATTTTATTCCCTCATAATGCGTCCACATGCGTGCTACTTTTACCACAACGCATCCGGATTATAGGATGTACATTCAGAAATATCTTCATTTCTTGATTCAAGAATACTCTCTGTCATTCCCGGCATTGAATTTAGATTTTGTTATAATTATCGGTTGCGAATATTCATTAATTATCATATCAGATATGCTGTACATCTTTTCGGACTTTGATATTGATTTTAAAGAGTTTTAAAAAAGACAGCTAATCACCGGATTAACTGCCTGAAATTATATTATATAAAGTACTCTATCGTCTTCTCCGGAGTCTTTTCGGTCTTCTGATTATAAAGTATTACAGCCTCACGGTTTTCGAACTTTCCAAGGGCGTAGAGTACATCACCTTCCCTGTTAAAGTAGCCGAAAGGTACAATACGATTATATTTCAGCGGCTTATCAAGCACAAGCTCCACATCACCTTCCGGTATAAACTGTGACCAATGCTCATCTGTAAACTCATCCTCATAGTAAGGGTCAAACATATAGATGTTGCTTTCATCCACGCCTGTAAGCAGCGCATAATGAGGAACATCATAAAAAAGCCTTACCACAACCGCACCGCCTCTTGTAAGAGCATCATTGATACGACTTGTCTCACCGATAAAGACCTGTTCACCTGTAATATATTCACATATAACATTAAGCTGCTTAATATCTCTGAACCTGTTGAGCCAATTACTTAAAAACATCATTGCCATCGGTGACGTACCGCTCTTACCCGGATGACCCTCATTACTGTAACAGTCCAGTGTATAAAGCATAACGTTTCTGATGACCTCCGGCGGGATATCCTCTCTCTCAAATAGAAAGCTCAGTGCATTGAGCATTGATGTAGGACCGCAGTCATACTCAGATATTTGATAATGTAATGGATTTTTCATTCTACACCCTTCTTCCTATCTGCATATAATATAAAGCTCAAATATATTACAAGCAAACTCATAATCTCCTCTTACAAGCTTTTATGCATCAACGCCTATTATACAAGTTCATTTATAAATATTCCACTGATTTTATTTATAGAATCAAGTGAATCTTTTGCAATAGATTTGTCTACAAAATTGACAATATTAAAATTCACATCATCAATATAGCCGAAAATCCAAGCTGTAAAATCCGCAATATCAAACTCAACAAAAGCACTATCCTTTGCATCGGATATCTTACATACATTTGCGAAATCTTTACCCATCTGTACTCTAAAGCAGGCATTCTGTGCTTCAACAACATTGTCATTTATCTTTATAATGATATCTATATCCTTGTTTGATCTGAAGTTTGACAAAAGCTCAGCCACATCTGTGATTCTTACCATTATATTCTCTTTGCCGTACTCTCTCTTTGCAATACTTGATGAGACTATTCTCTCTTTCAGTTCAACCTTTTCAAGCCCCCAAAAAGACTCATAGGCTACGATTTCATCACCTCCACGGTAGATATTTATAAAACCGTTCTCGGAAGCTATCTCTTTTAGCTCCCTCTCAAAATAATGCATATCCCTATATGTATATACATCATTGTCCTTTGAAACCTCATTGTTTATAAACCTAAGAATCTCACAAGCCTCTTTAGACTCAGACTTTACGCCCTTTAATACAGACTTTTTAAAAGAGGATAAATCCATATCATAAACATTTTTTCTTGCGACAAATGCAAAATCAAAAGGCAGATAATAGTCCTTATTTGCCGGTATAAGGTAGGTAAAAGGAACCTTTTCACTGTTCATATCAATGAGAACCTTGTCAAGAAGCTTTCTCATATATCCCTGCCTTTTATACTCCTTCTTTGTGGCAACCGCCACTATATAATCAAGTCCATATTTCTTTCTGAAGACGGATACCGTATAAGGGTTCAGCATAATCATAGATTTTATACTCTCACCCTCTATATCCGCCAAAATCCTGTTGTCCTTTGTCTTTTCATTATAATAGTACTCTACAAAATTATCTGAATCTTCAAAAAAAGCCTCCTTATACAGAGGCTTTGTAAGTACTTTTTCTTCTTTTTTTAAATACTTTATCATATATTACCTTTTTTGTTCAACATAATACTTTCTTGCATAGTCCACCGGATAATAGCTTTGCTTTGCACGGCGAAGTCCCTCAAGTCCAAGGTCGTCCTCACGATTTACAAGGCTGACATTCGGAAACTCATGCTCCAAAAACTCCTTGTTGATGGCCTGATACAGACCGTTTATCTCAGGATTTGCCTTCTCTATATGTATTACAGCCATATCTTCAAGCTTATTATAACTTCCTATAGAAAACGCCTCCATCTCGCCGTCAATATATATTGCTCCCATTCTGATGTTTAACTTTGTACAGTGAAGCAAAATATCATGTATTCCTTCCACCTCAGGGTCAAGATGCTTTTCAACTTCCTCTCCCTTTTTCTCTCTCCACTTATCCAAGAACTTGAAAACATCATCCCTGTCTGTAGGATTGCATCCAAGTACTCTGTACTCATATCTGTCACCGTAAGTCTTAAGGAAATTATTGTAATGATTTTTCTTCTTGTGAAGCTTCTTTCCCGAAAGATTCCTCAACTTATCTCCTTCATAGAGATAGTCCTTTGCATCCTCCTCCTGCCTTACTATAAATTTATCCTCCGGCAAATTCAATACTTTTATTCCTTCCTCATCCGCCAAGTGAATCTTTAAAGGTAGGTCAAGCTCTTTATTAAAATACTCCACCATTAAATTGAAACAGTACTCAAGGTCTTCTTCTTTGCAAAGCGGCATAGCTGCAAAAGGCCTGTCTTCATCTCCCATAAGCCAAAGAAGTCCTACCTCCTTACCGTCTCTCATTGCGATAGTTGCTCGCACATTATAATAATCTTTCCATATAAAACTCTCAAGCTCTACACTGTCACAGGTCTTATTGGGCCTGAGTCCATAAAACCCTGCATACTTTTGTATGTCGTCCGCTACTAATTGTTTAAAATTTAATTTTTTGTATTCCATGGTTTAATTATATTTATTTTTCCGCTTTTGTCAAATAAAAATATCGTATTTACTTTTAGTGAAAAATAAGTCAAAATAATAAAGATGACAAGTGTTATTTGATAAGGAGTATTTATGAACGAATTGGAAAATCTTAGAGCAAGGATTGATGCAATAGACAAAGAACTGATTACACTTTTTGAAAAAAGAATGGAAACGGTTCACAATATCGCAGAGTACAAAACAGCAAATAATCTTCCCGTATTAAATCAAGGTAGAGAAGACGCTATAATATCAAAGGTAAGTGACTCTATAAAGAACAAGGAATACCTGGACAGTGCAACAGACTTCATAAAAGACATTATGGCAATCAGCAGAAAATATCAGGAAAAGTTTATCTCGGAACAAAAATAATTAAAAAACAAAAGGGTCATAGTTTACTTCCATGACCCTTTTTTGATAAACACTTTATTCTTCACTTGCCCAACCGAAGGCATACTTTACAGCCTTTTTCCACATTTTTATCTTCTCAGACCTGACCTCATCCGAAAGATTAGGTATAAATGTCCTGTCAATGCTTCTGCTTTTCTTTATATCATCAATACTGTCCCAAAATCCTACGGCAAGTCCTGCAAGATAAGCCACTCCGATTGCGGTAGTCTCCACACATTTCGGCCTTTCTACAGGTACATTACAAAGATCCGCCTGTGTCTGCATAAGAAAATTGTTTACACTTGCACCTCCGTCCACATTCAAAACTTTCAGTACAATATCCGAATCCTTCTCCATCACATCAAGCACATCTCTCACCTGATAAGCCATAGACTCTAATGTCGCCCTTATAATATGATACTTATTCACCCCTCTTGTAATGCCGACAATGGTACCTCTGGCATATTGGTCCCAATACGGTGCACCAAGTCCGGTAAATGCAGGTACAACATAGCAACCGTGAGTATCATTGACCTTCATAGCCATATATTCGGAGTCTGCGGAAGAATCAATAAGACGCATCTCATCCCTTAGCCACTGTATTGAAGCTCCGGCTACAAAAACCGAACCCTCCAAAGCATAGTTTATCTTTCCGTTAAGTCCCCAAGCAATGGTAGTCACCAGTCCGTTATCTGATTTAACCGGCTTTTCACCTGTATTCATAAGCAAAAAGCAACCTGTACCGTATGTACTCTTTGCTTCACCTACCTCAAAGCAAGTCTGCCCGAAAAGCGCCGCCTGCTGGTCTCCCGCCACACCTGCTATAGGTATACTCTTTCCGAAAAATGCAAAGTCCGACTCACCACATACATATGACGACTCATTGACCTGCGGCAGCATAGACTTAGGTATATCAAGAAGTTTTAATATATCATCATCCCATGTAAGCGTATGTATATTAAAAAGCATAGTCCTTGATGCATTGGAATAATCTGTCACATGTGCTCTGCCGCCTGTAAGCTTCCAAATAAGCCAAGTATCTACAGTACCGAATAGAAGCTTTCCCTCTTTTGCCTTTTGTCTTGCACCTTCCACATTGTCAAGTATCCATTTTATCTTTGTTCCCGAAAAGTACGCATCAGGCATCAGACCCGTTTTATCACGAATCATATCGGTGTATCCATTGTTTTTAAGTTCATTACAATAATCCGCCGTTCTCCTGCACTGCCAAACTATTGCCCTATATACAGGAATACCCGTTTCCTTATCCCATACTACAGTAGTTTCTCTTTGGTTTGTGATACCGATACCTGCAATATCGGCTGCACTTATTCCAAGCTTTGCCATAGCTTCCACCGCCACACTCAGCTGTGTAGACCATATCGTATCTGCATCATGCTCCACCCAACCGGGCTTCGGATAATGCTGTGTCAGCTCCTTTTGTGCCGACTCACATATCTCACCTTTTCGATTGAATATGATACATCTGCTGCTTGTAGTGCCTGCATCAAAGGCCATAATATATTTTGACATACATATTTCTCCTCTATTTTTTCCTATGTAACGGTTCTCTTCCGCTCAAGTATTCTACAATTATTTCTAACTGCTATGTGTCCTCCATTTACAATACTTCATCAACTCTATCATTTTATTTTTATCAGTATTATACCTTAATACCACCTAACTTCAAAAAGTTCATATACCATACTGTTTATTTCATCTATCCTCTCACCAAAATCTTCTTCACTTATAGGGTTATCAGAATTATAACCCACTTTATCCCTTTCCTCCTCATATTCGCCTCCCGGCAGAAAATACTCATTAAACCTGTCAATATATCTTTTAGTGTCCATATCATCAATGTTATAAATTTTATACATAGGATAAAATCCATAGTTAAAGCCTTCCGGTGTGTGTATATCAATATCATATACAATCACATTGGTACCCCACAGTTCAAATTCTCTCGATAACATATTTAAGTCAAACAACTTATCCACAACTTTGCCGACCACAGATGGTGCTACATATTTCATAACATCAAATTTTTCTACATGTCCTATCACCGGATGCTTTATACGCATATTTAAATTCTTATATCTGCCATATATACTTATATTCCCAAAATTTATAAATGACTTATATTTTTTATAACTTAATACGATATCATAATCTTCTTTGACAGCTTTCACAATATACTTATTTTTACTATTACCTATAGTCGGTCTTATTCCCAACAGATTGCCGTCAAAATATGAAAGACTTGAGAATGTCTGTAATAACTGTATCATATTACTGTAATGTCTTCTATCCACAAGATTATCAACACTGTCACCAACCACATTAAGCTTGCCGGCACGATCGGTTGTATACTTGCTTAAAGTTTCAAATGCTTCAATGATTCTTTCAAGCTTCCCGTTCTTTTTATAGAGCTTATTTCCTATATCAATATATCTTTTATATCCAAGGAATCCATAGTCTCTGTCATAGCAGTGTTCAAGAACATTATTGAGCAGTTCCGTATCGTTACCAAGGCTTTCTATTAGGCAACCGTCCACTATCAGGTACTCCACATAGTCTTTTTATCATCTCCAACATCTTTAGACATGATATCCTCTACGACAGCCTTTGCTCCCCCTTCATCATATATACCCTTAAGTTCCTTCAGTCTCGTATCACACTCACTGTCATCCTTTGCATAATAACTTGCCACCGCCCAGATATCTTTTACGTCACAATCTGTCGGCATATCCACCAAATACTTAAGCTTATCTATACTGTGATATCCGGTCTCGTTCTTATTATATCTCTCGCCTTTCCATATGATTTGGTTTACATTTGTATTTTTGCTTGAAGTACACATATCATAGAATCCGGTCAGCACATTGACTACACATACAATCAGTATAAACCTCAACAACCAATATATACGCTTTTTATACTCTAATTTCATCCATGTCTCTCCTAACCGTAAAAACCTGTCTATATATTATTGCTCTCGATCAATCCCTTTTAATCTTTCTTATGCAACGGTTCTCTTCCGGTAAAATCATTTACAATACTACCTATACCGATATTATATCCTATATACAAAAATCTATTAACTTTTTCTTCCATACTGCAAAATTCATCTATCTTCTCACCGAAATTTTCCAATGTTACCGGGTTATTTTTATCGTAGCCTATATCATTTGCAAATTCTTCCAAATAACCGCCTTTTGAAAAATTTGTATTAAAATTTTTTATGGCTTCTACTGTATCTATATAGTGACTGTCAGGAGATGCAACTATATTATATGTATCAAAGTAACTATACACAGGAAGTACAGGATAAAATCCGTAGCTTAACCCCTCAAGCGTATGTATATCAGAATCATATACAATCAAATAGGTACCACAAAGTCTAAAAATTGAAGATACAACTTTTAGGCTGACCAGCTTATCACCTAACATATAAGTTTCAGGACTTTTTAATGATAAATAATTCGCAATATCAAAATCATCCAGATCTCTAATTGATACATTCTTTATTATCATATTCAGATTCTTATATCTTCCGTATATACTGATATGTCCAAGATCTATAAATGATCTGTATTTTTTGTAGGATAATACAATATCATAATTTTCTTTTATAGATGCCCTGACAATATATTTCTTATTGTCCATCCCGGGATATGATTTTGCCGCTAAAAGATTATCGTCAAAATATGATAAACTTGAGAATGTCTGGAATAATTGTATCATACGATGATAGTATGTCGTTTCAATTGCACTTTCATGCCCATCTTCTGATTTTGGCATCACAATTGCACGATCAATTGTATACTTGCTTAAAGTTTCAAATGATTCAATGATTCTTTCAAGCTTCCCGTTCTTTTTATAGAGCTTATTTCCGATATCTATATATCTTTTATATCCAAGGAATCCATAGCCTCTGTCATAGCAGTGTTCAAGGACATTATTAAGCAGTTCCGCGTCGTTATCAAGGCTTTCTATTAGGCAACCGTCCACTATCAGGTACTCCATCATAGTCTTTTTATCATCTCCTACATCTTTAGACATGATATCCTCTACGACAGCCTTTTCTCCCCCTTCATCATATATACCTTTAAGTTCCTTCAGTCTTGTATCACACTCACTGTCATCCTTTGCATAATAACTTGCCACCGCCCAAATATCTTTTACATCACAATCTGTCGGTATATCCACCAAATATTTAATCTCATCTATACTGTGATATCCGGTCTCGTCCTTATTATATCTCTTGCCTTTCCATATGATTTGGTTTACATTTGCATTTTTGCTTGAAGTACAAAACTCATAGAATCCTGTCAGCACATTGACTACACATACAATCAGTATAAACCTAAGCAACCAATATATCCGCTTTTTATACTCTAATTTCATCTATGTCTCTCCTTACTGTAAAAACTAGTCTATATATACTATTGCTCCCGGACATTCATTCTTCACACTCTTATCTGCGTTCAGATGATATAACTGCACTCTTCTCAGCTTATTAAAATCCCTTACTTTATTCAGATTATCAAGGACATGTTCCTCATCATACATACCGATATCTTCCTCATTATCACCCATATATGTCAAGATAATTGTCTCAACATTCTTAAAGTATTCAAGATCACTCACATCCTTAACATGGTAGTCCTTAAAATTGATGGATAAGAAGTTCATCTTCTTTAAATTCTTTTTCCAAATGATACCCTTGATAGGCTTCTCTCTTTTATTTGCCAGAGACATACGATTTTTCCCCATAGTATCTCTTACCGCTCTGAGAAACTCCTCATCCTTAAAAAAAGCTATTCTGCTCACTACAATCATGCATATTATTGTAAATATTCCCAAGTAAAATGATAATGTATAATTCATTTCCACATTTCCTTTCTGTTAAACTTCATACAGTTTTACCATATTGTTTGTGTATTAAAAGGACTCTATACTTTCCCTTATTGAAAGATTATAATCGTTAGTACCCAAATGCATAGATATCATATCCATCATTTTCTTTATCCACTTCATTCTTATTAAACTCCCCCTCACCAATTGCAAATATGGATATCCCTACATTGTTCTCATTAAAATCATCTACAGTAACTATTTCCATTCCAATGCTTAAATCAAATTTTTTATATTCATTCTCTTTCGGCTTTGCAAATTCTATAGTAGTATTAGCATATATAACTTTTTGCCTCTTTCCTCTGTCAGAGCTTGATTGATAATTGTTATCCTCATTAAGCTTATATCTTATTATCGAACCCGGCCAAATCTCATTCTCTCTAATAATATAGTCTATCTTTTCATCAAAATGATCTATCTTACTCCTCGCATGCTCCGGAAACAGGCTTGCTAACAGCTCCCTATCATTAGTATTTAAAGCCTGTACTATCTTTTCGATATATTCATTCGCTACTTTTGCATCACCATATATATAATCATCTATTTTACCGGAGTCATGTATATATTGTACAGTTTCAACTACTGACGTACATCCTGTAAGTAAACTTAATATTAAAATCCCCATTAGCATTTTAATTTTCATCAGGTTTTATTTCCTCCTTTCCACATTTTTCTCCTCTTTATCAAAGTCAACCATTCATACCATTATTAAGCTATTAAACTATACTTCAATGTTTTATTTAATTTATACATTTGATACTACTTAACATATTGTTTGTATAGCAACAGAACTCCTATGCTTTTTTCATAGGAGTTCCAAAAAATCTACCTACTGCTCTCTGTAGTCATAACATCATCCGGATCTACATAATCAGCCCAAAAAGGATTGTCCACCCAAAGATAATATCCTCTGTTGCTGTCATCCATGGTAATCTGCCAAATCTCAGGCGAATACATCATAGAGCTTATACCTACCTCATCAGGGTCCTCATCATCCTTAGCTACAACTTGAAGGTACATAAAATCTATATTGCCACCATCTGTCTTTACAACATAATAAGTCTCAATCCTTTTTATACCCTTTTCTTTATCCTCTGTAACTACAGGATAGTTCCTGTCATACTTTACACTCTTTGACTTTCCCTTATACCTCTTAAGCAATAATGCAATTTTAAAGTCCATATCTTCTATGTTATCTCTTGCATTCTTTGAGAACAGTGCCTTCAGTGCATCAGCATTTTGAGCATCCATTGCAGCAATAACCTTATCTTTATATTCTTTTTCCTCAGGAGGCTGCTT
Organism: Lachnoanaerobaculum sp.; assembly: GCF_057250505.1. Lineage (NCBI taxonomy): Bacteria > Bacillati > Bacillota > Clostridia > Lachnospirales > Lachnospiraceae > Lachnoanaerobaculum > Lachnoanaerobaculum sp. The sequence continues at coordinate 21,973 of NZ_DBHIEQ010000005.1, forward strand.
ATCATTTTTTGTAATCTCACTCTTTGCACCGTCCACTGTATTTTTAACACTTGAGCAGGCTGATATTAAAAGCGCTGATGCAATAATAAGAAATATTATTTTCTTCATACTTTTATATGCTCCTTGCTTTGTATCTGATTCGAAAGATTGATATCATTATGATTAATAGCTTCCTTCGCAACCGCAATCTTATTTCCAAGATTATCCAACTCATTGTATCCTGAATCTAACAATATTTTCAAATACCAGCATATGTATTTAAAGCTATCTCCACTTCTTCCAATCCAGTAGTCATCAACATCTGTTATAATATTCACAAGATCCTCTCTAATAGACTGCATTCTTTTCTTAAATATACCATAATTATCAGCTTCCTTTGTCATTTCATTAATATTTGACCTAATCTCCATCAAATTCCCTCCTATAATCATTGTCCAAATGCATAGATATCATATCCATCTTTTTCTTTATCTACATTTTCCTTATTAAAACCTTCATAACCCATTGCAAGTATAGAAATCCCAACATTATTTTCGTGAAAATCATCTACAGGTACTATTACCATAGCAATCTTTAAGCTTGGTCTATGTACCTCTCCCTCCTTAGGATCTGCGAACTCTATGGTCGTATTAGCATATACCTCTCTATAGATTTTACCCCTGTCAGCTCTTGATTGATAATTGTTATCTTCATTAAGCTTATACCTTATTATAGAAGACGGCCATGTTTCATTTTCCCTGATAATTCTGTCTATCTTTTCATCAAAATGGTCTATATTACTCCTCGCATGCTCAGGAAAGAGGCTTGCTAACAGCTCCCTATCATTAGTATTAAATGCTTCAACTATCTTTTCTATATACTTATTTACCACTTTTGCATCACCATATATATAATTATCTATTTTACCGGAATCATGTATATATTTTACAGTTTCAACTACTGACGTACATCCTGTAAGCAGGCATGCTATTAAAAATAATATAATAATTTTAATTTTCATCAGTTTCTATTACCACCTTCCCATTTCATTACGGCACTGCGATGCACCAAATCAAGGCACCAGTTATCATTTATCTTATCTACATTAGTATCATTGAATTCTGCTGTATGTACGAATTCCTTCCACATAACCCTTTCCTCACCAAAGTCAACCATACCTACCATTACTAAATCTTCAGCCTTTACATCTTGGAATCTTTTATCCGGATTAAACCCTGTTATCCACCACTGATATAAATCGTTAGCATCCCAATCTATTACTTGAGTACCATCTTTTAATCTTATATCCAAATTCATTTTAAGTTTACTCTGAGTATAACAATCTACATGCCAGTCTTTACCTTTGTATATGCCTATTTCACCTCCGGCTCCAAAGTTAAAATAATCTCCTTTCCACATCCAAAGTGTAAACTCATCATCTCCATCTCCAAATTTAAACTTTCCTCTATTCATAGATGTAAGGGAATCAAATGCAAAATCATAAAAATTGTTATATCCCCAATGCGACTGCCAACAAAGACTCATTGTATGAATAACTCCTTTATCATCCTTATAGAAGTCAAAGCCATTAAGTGCTATATCTGCAATACTGCTTCTCGTCATTTCATTTAATTTATCACTGAGCCCACTATCTTCAGCAAATTTTCGAATATTCTTCATAACATTGTTCGCACCTTTTGATATGGCATCTTTTTCAATGTCTGTAACCTTCTCTTCCCAATAGTTATAACCTGCATTTGCAATATTATCTACAGCTTTATCCCATTTAATATATCTTAAACTATCCGTAACTATTTTATTTAAAGCATACATTCCAGGCGAGATGGTAAAAAATGAGAAGTCCAGCATACCCCAAAACCAAGACTTACATCTAAGTGCATTTGCTTCCGGTGATTCTCCTGTACTGTCCACAAATATCAGTGGTGAATTATAGCAGTAAGTATACTCGTTCTGAGTAAATCCATATCTTAGATCTCCCTTGATTTTATCCTTTCCAAGGAATCTTCCCAGATTTTCATCGTACATTCTTGTAGCTGAAAGATAGTTTCCGCTTATATCATCTACCATGAGACCGGCAAATCCGAAGTTCTTTGGTTTGCTTCCGAGCACTTCTCCAAACTCTGAGTACTCAAAAAGCTCCTCCCCTTCAAGTATTACACTTCCAAGCTCGTCACATATGATATTGGCGCTGTCATCATCCTCCACCTCTGATATCAGTTGAATATCCCATACAAAACTTCTCTCATTTCCATCACTGTTTTGCCACAATATATTATCAGTCTTTTTTCTGATATCAATTACATAGCTTGTAGTATGTGACTCATTTCCGTCAGTCTCTGTCTTACCTATTCTGTGACCAAGTCCGTCATATTCATATGTAACACTGTTTTTACCGGATATGACACTTATAAGTTGTCCCAATCCGTTGTATTTGTACTCTGCTTCAAGCTTACCACCGGAAAAATTCTTGATAATATTTCCTCTCTTATCATACTCATACCTTTTTTGAATCAAACTGTTATTCTTAGATATAAGCTCTTCTGCGAGTTTTCCTCCCTTATATATGTATTTTGTGGTAATCACTTCATCTTTGAAATATTCTACTTTAGCAGTTCTGTTTCCGAAGATATCATAGCTGTATTCCCTTAGCATTTTACCGTTCAATACAACTTTTGTGATTCTTCCTACCTCATCATAAGAATAACTGTAATCCTTTACACTTCCGTTCTTATTGATACTCATGCCTATCTTATTTCCCACCAAATCATATGCATAAGTATATTCCATATTGATTTTTTCATCACTGATATGCGTTATTTTTGTCGGACTTCCGATATCATTGTACTCATAGCATATTTTGCTTCCATCGCTATACTCTCTTGATTCAAGTCTGCCCAAACTGTTATAAGTCAACCTTATTTGTTCGTTTCCTGAAACTGTTTCTATAAGCCTACCTTTTTTATCATAGTTATAGCCTACCTTCTTACCGTCAGGATATACTATCGCCACAGTTCTTCCGAACTTATCATATTCGTAAGTAATACTGTGTCCGTCTGTAGTTAAAGCCTTTTTCACCAAACCTTTCTTATCTCTTTCAAAGCTCATAGTTCCAAAGCTTCCTGATACGGCTTTCAAAAATCTGTTGCCGTCGTACTCATAGTTTACATAATTTCCGTCAGAACATTTCATCAAAGTTAAAAGTCCGGCTTCGTTGTACTTCAGCTCTGTTTTAAAACCGTCTTCATCAATATTTTTCACTACTTGTCCAATACTGTTATAATCCAAAGTTTTATAAGTGTTGTCGGCATTTTCTATCTTGAATATTCTGCCCATATTGTTTCTATGATAGCTTCTTGTCAGGCAGTCATTTTCATTATCTTTTTTGTACTGTCTTTAATCGAGGTTATATTTCCTTCATTTTAAATGGAAGTTTCACACTGTCGAAAAATCGTTGAGAAATTATTCTTCGATTTTCTTTTTTAAGCTTATTAATTTATCTTCCATTTCCTGCATTTCTCTATCACTTTGTTTTTTAAATTCTATAAATTCCTCCTCCATAAGTTCAGTTTCATTACAATATCTGACAAACACCACTACTATCATCTGTATCTCAATAAATAACAAATACAGATGATAATAAATATAAAAGACATTTACTCAATAACTACATCTACATTAGGAAACATTGCCTTAATATCTTTATTTACTTTTACATGATACAATGATATCATACTTAAATTCTTAAAGTTTTTAGCAACATATATATTATTAAGTAAATTTTCCTCTTCATATATACTTGTGTCACCCTCATAAGCACTCCTATAAATAAGCCAAATTGAATCTACATCTTTGAAATACCTTATATCACTTATATTTTTAACATGATATTCTCTAAGATCTAATGACACCATTATTATGTTTTCTAAGTCTTTCTTCCAGATAATTCCTAATATCGGCTTGTTTCTTTTCGTCGTAAATGACATATATGGTGCTTCAAGTGTATCCCTAACTGCTCTTTCAAATTCCTTATCATGAAAAAAGGCTATCTGATTCACAATGTATACAGCTACAATAACAAAAATTAATAATAAAATGCCTTTTCTTTTATTTCCAGTCATTTCATTCTCCTAACAACATTTTCAATATCAAATGTAACCATTCCATTCTTTGACATTTCAGTTTCTAATTTTTCCAGCATATAATCTATTTCGCTTGCTCTCTTAACTATATTTTCTTCTGTAATAGGATTACTTTCATCATATTTCATTTCCTTTGCATACTTTTCAAAATAACCACCTTTAGAAAAGTTTATGTTAAAATTCTCAATACATTCCGAAGTTGGCAAATTTTCCGGATCATCTATCCTGTACCTTGGAAAAATACCACAATTTTGAGTTTTAACATCTTTTTTACCATCTTCTTCTACTACTGATGAAACATAAAATAAATTAAATATCTGCACAACCTTACCTATAGATTGCATATATTCAGCTTTTTTATACAACTTTCTTTTTTCGCCAACTGCTTCAGCTGATATTTCTTTTGCTGCGTTTAATACTGTAACTGCACTACCTACTGTAGGTGCATATGCTCCTAAGGCAAGTGTCATTACACAATTTGATGAACTTTTAACTACGGTCCCCGGAAGTGTATTATCCATTTCCATTCCATAATACACATACTCCATAGAACCTTTCAGCGCCTCTGATTCACCACTACCTCCACTAGCAGGTTGACCTACTATAATCCTCACATCTTTTTGTTGCTCATAAGGAGTAGTACTTGTACCACCTACATCTCCTCCATATTTCAAAAAACTTATTATTAATTGATGGCTTACATCTTGCTTTACTTCTACATTATATCCTTTGCTTTTTGCCGGGTACCTATCACTTTCTCTACTATATAATTTGGTTGCTACAATCTTTGCATCATATGTTGATAACTCTGAAAATGCTTGTGAAAGTTGCATCCAATACCTTCTGTCTTCTATCAACTTTCCAATATCACCTTGTTCATTTTTTACATTAAAATTCATATGTAAACCAAAATTATTTAGTCCACCAAGTATCTTATCCACCTTATCATTCTTCTTATAAATATCATTAACAGTATTGAAATACCCTTGGTGATTACTCATTGTTTTCTCATACTCATAGCAATAGTACACAGCCGTATTTATTAGTTCTACATATTCATCATCTCTACTTTCTACCATAAGCCTTGCTATCATAGTGTATTCTGCCGATTCAATATCCGTATTCAGACGTCCCTCTACAGGTTTTGTAAGGATATTTTGAATTACAGCCTTTGCACCTTTTAACTTATATATCTCTTCAAGTTCTTTTTCCCTTTCTATAAGCTCCTTACTCTTTATACCTCTATAGTATCTGTCTATTTCATCCTTTGCATACTGTATATTTACACTACCTGGTGGTAGCAGCATTTCTCCTGTGGTTTTATCCACATTTATCATCTTTAGGTAGTAATGCAATCTGCTCAAATAGTCCTGCCTTGACTTTACCTCGTCGAATATTCCCGAAGTTTCATCACAAAATTCACATATAATATCCAAAAGTTTTTCACATCTTGCTATCTTCTTCTCATAAAAATTTATAACCGAATTTCTTGGATGTTCCCTATTATATTCTCTATCAAGTCGTCTTTCATACTTTTCCTTTGCTGAGATTATTATATCCTCATCAAGCTTTTCATACCCGGGTAGTCTTTCGGCTGATTCACTATATTTTGTATTTGCATCATACTCTAAATCCAAACACTCTATATACATTCTGAGAACCGGTAACAGCACACTATCCGAGTATTCTCTGGAAGAATCCCAAGCCTTACCTGTCAACACATCTTTAGTGTCATTAAATTTATTTATACTTTCAAAGATAAGTGAAACTTGATGTTTAGTTTTCTCAATACTTCCTCTGATTGACCTTGTCTCTTCCAGTATATTGTTTCTATTTATACGTATACCCATATTCCTTACCTCGCATTATTTTAAAAATCCAAAAAATCCCTTATCTTTTTCTTGCATTGACTCACTTATTCCTTTTATACATTCTGTAAAATTTTCTATATAGGGCTTACATTCCTCTGTAAAGCCGACTGAAAATTCTAAGCACTCCATACAATCTGACTGAACATCTGCATTTGTACAATCAAGCCCTATATCACCTCTCTCGCGCGAAAAACTGTCACTGTTCTTTAAAATATCAAGCCTCATATTGTCTGCTACCGCTGCATTATTAGATATTGTTCCATTCATATATTTCTCCTTCCACAAAGTTTAAATTAAAGGTATTTTTACCTTTTTAATATCTCCACCTTTGAATACAAATCCGGTTCCCGGTACAAACTTATAATTTCTTATTACCGGCATACGGATAAATGACTGCTCATCAGGTATTCCAAGTACTACACCCGAATTGATATCCTTCAACTTCTTTGTAAGATCATCAAAGCCACGAAGTTCATTCGGAGTCACAGCTTCAACTATGGAAATACCGTAGTCTAACAGCTTTGGAATGAGTTTTTCAAAGTCTGTCCTTATGTCTTTACACAGGTTGATAAATCTTTCTATATCGTCTATCACTATGACTACCTGTGTAAGTTCCATACAAAACTCTCTCAAACTCTTATCATTTTTTACTCTTTCATACTCACTTACCCTTCGATTCACCTCATCCTCAAGAAGCTTATAAAATGCACCTGAATCAGCTTCATTATTGAAGTAAAACTTGGCCATATCCTTATACTCTCTGCCAAGTTCACTTCCGACGCTGTCACAAATGTATATCTCGGCTTCTTTTAGCTGTTCCAAAATCAATTTAAGTACATTGGTCTTTCCCGTGCCTTCCTTACCTACTACCATGTGGATATTGCCACATAATTCAAGACTTTGCACTTCTATCTCATCTGTATCAAGTCCTATACCCGGTTTGTCTGCGCTGCCTGACAATATCATATCAACAGTTACAATCTCCGGCATTACCCTTATGCCGTCAGGCTTTTTACCGAGGTTTGCCATGTTAAGCTCTTCTATAAGTGCTTCTATATTTTCAGTATAATTTTCAAGCTCTACCGGAGTGTAACATTGCATTATATTTACCTCATCAAGCTTTATAAGTGCTCTTCCCTTTATCTCAGGTAATTGATATTTGCTTCTTCCGACTATTCCGAGGACATCCGTCTTATCAAACAGATAGCCTGCAATCTTATTTTTGAAATTATTTAGAATCGAATATCTTATTGCTCCCTGTCTGGTAGCGGATACCGCCATATATATTCCGATTCCTGCACCGTCTCTGCTAAGCTTATTTATAAATCCTTCCAAATCTATACTTAGTTCTTTCATTACATCATAATTATCAATAAAGATAATTATTGCCGGCAATTTTTCTTTGGCTTTTTCATTATAATTTAAAAAACTTATTGCATTCATCTTTGCAAAAAGCCTTTTTCTAA
>NZ_DBHIEQ010000005.1:29458-54604 GCF_057250505.1 Lachnoanaerobaculum sp.
CAAGAATCCTTACAAGCTTTGTCAGCTTTTCCTCATCTTCAAAACTTATATAATCTGCCGTCTGTGGCAACTCTTTTAATTGTATAAGACTTGAATTACCAAAGTCCAAGATATAATAATGCAGACTCTCCGTTCTGTTTTTAAAGGCTAATGTCATGGCTATATTAGTTAGGAAAACAGACTTTCCGACACCTTGTGAACCGAATATAACGATATTTCCGTCTGTTAAAAAATCATGGATAAATTCTATCTGACTCTGGTTTTGCGGTATATCCACAATACCTGTTTCCGCCATAATATCAAGCTTATCATCCACAGTCTTCAATACTTCTTTATCTATATGCTTATTTACTATAACTTCAGGTAGTGACGGTAACCATGTTTTATCTACAGATACATATTCACCTTCATTATAAACATCTCTTATATATTCAACCACTGCCGCAAGTTGTGTGGTATTTGCCTTATTGTCCGAAGTATTATTATCTTCACTTATAAGTTCTCTTTGCCCCAGACTGTTTATTCTGTAAACTCTTCTGTCAAATCCTTCCCCTTCCGTCTCTTCATCAAAATATGCACCGCTGAAAGCAGATTGAAAAAGCTCATAAACCTCATTATTACCGACTTGTAGGTATGCACGACCGGGATTGGTTATCTGTGCGGCATCCGGAGTCTTTATCACTTCTTTACTGTCTGCCACATCTTGAACTTTCAGCGCAAGCTTAAACTTTGAATTGCTCCAAATCTGGTCATCTACAATACCTGACGGTTTTTGTGTGGCCAATATAAGGTGTACACCCAAACTTCTACCTATTCTGGAGGTTGAAACCAGCTCCGCCATAAACTCAGGCTGTTCATGTTTCAACTCTGCGAATTCATCTGAAATAAGCAACAAATGTGGCAATGGTATAGCTACTTTTCCTGACTTATACAATTTTGTATAATCATTTATATTATTAACTCCTGATTCATTGAATATTCGCTGTCTTCTACTAAGTTCACTTTTAATAGAAGCCAAAGCTCTCATGCTCTCACTACCGTCAAGGTTTGTAATTGTTCCCAGTAAATGAGGTAAATCTCTAAACAAATTTGCCATTCCTCCACCTTTATAATCTATCAGTAAAAATCCGATATCTTCAGGTGAAAAATTTACAGACAGTGATAATATAATTGTTTGTAATATCTCAGACTTTCCGGAGCCCGTAGTACCGGCCACAAGTCCGTGCGGTCCGTGTGCCTTTTCATGCAGGTTTAAATATACTATATCATCTTTTGCTCTTACACCCACTTGAGTTGCCATGGACTTATAAATACAGGCTTCTTCCCACCTTTTTCTTATATTAAGTTCGTCCAATCTCTTAATACTAAACATTTCAAAAAAACTGATACTGTCAGGTATTTGACTGAATACCCCTTTGACATGCTTTAATCCTGAGAGTCTTCTGGCTTGTTTTTCCATATCTGTACCTTTTATATCATACAGCTTTATATCCTTATTCATGAGGAAGCCTTGATTAAGCACTATCTTCGCATATTCATTTCCATCCACCTTGATAACAGTCTTTATATAATCAGGCAGACTCTCCTGCTTGGCTGCACTGTATACCAGAGAAAATCCGAGTTTTTCACCACTCATTTGTAAATATTCCATTATACTGTGATTCACTACAAATATCGGCTCATCTAATATAAATACAAAATGTGGTGAAAACCTAAGTTCCTTTCTCTCTTCTTCCAACTTCATTTTTCGCTCTTTTAAAATGGTAGTTAGAGTTGCCAATACAAGCTCCGCATGATTGCCTGTAGATATAAGTGTACTCACATTTACACCATGTAGTCTAAGATGTGGATACCAAAACAAATTTGAAAAGACTTTACCTCCGTCCTCATTTGTTATAAGTATAATTTCCAAATCATGATAACTGTGAAAAAAGCAAAGCTGACTTATTATTGCCTTTTGCAGCTCATATACATACTTTCTTTCTCCTACCAATCCAAGGTGTGTCTTTTTAAGATCTATAACATATGGAAGATTTTCTATTATAGAAAACTCTTTTCCCAGTTTCAGCATTTCTTCATACAATGCTTCACCTGAATTTTCCATATTCTCTTCATATTTTACTTGAAACAAAGGCTTCATATCAGAAGTACCTACTGATATATTGAGGAAATCTATATCATTGGAATCTCTTTCATAAATTCTGTTGGAATAATTATCACAAAGTGTCTCTATAGCTTTCATATCCGGATAATTAAATTTTAACGACTCTATCTGTTTTTTTCTAAGTCTGTATAAACTTCCTCGCTTATTCAACAAATACTTATTGTAGTTATCGGTTCTTTCTTTTTCCTGATTTTTCCTCTCCTTAACACTTTGTATACCTGTAACTATAGATACAACTATTGTAGCAACCATCATTCCTGCCGACATAAGTATGAATATACCTCTTTTTAACAGTATACCTACTCCTACAGTAATCGCTAATGTTAGAGCCGGTGCGGCAATCCTTTTTAATATAGCATTCTTATCTTTGGCAGGCTTGTTTGGAGGTCTCTTTATCTCTACAGACTCCGCCTGCATGTCCATATATATTCTTGGCGATCTTCTATACTCACTTTCAAGCTTATCATACAAATTTATATTCAAAGACTGATTCAAACTTGAATTCAGTATATTTCCTGTTATTGATATTTTCTCTTTGCAATAGTCGACTTTTACACCTGATATAAAAATACTGTCGCCTTCAAAAAGTTCATATGCTCCATTCTCACATATTGCTCCGTTAATATACACACTGCCATATATGACTTTTAAAGTTCCGTCACAAATAACGACCAATATCTTTTTATCGGCTTTAATTAAAATATCACAAAACTCATCTGTACCTATCTTTAATATTTTTTGATCATACTTATAATCAGTTTTACTCGTATTCAACAAAAAAAATCCGATATCACCACCCGATATTCCATAATCAGATGCAAGTTCTATAGCTTTATTTTTATCAATATCATCTTTATCATATGAAATCTCAATACACTTTTTATTATTATAAAGGATCAATGTATTCATTCTTGCTTATTTACCCCCATTGATTCACTCAACTCTTTTATCTTTTTATCCAAATCACTTATAGCACTCTCTTTTTCTTCTCCTGTTATAGTTACGTCGGCTTTTAGATATGCACTATGCTTGATATATGTGAATAACAAAAATTCATTGTTACCTATCTTCTTTGCAATATCCTCTGCCGTATCAAATTCACATCTTCCAAGTGCTATCCAAAAATCAAATATATTTGTATCTATATTAATATCGGTATACTCAAGTAAATTATCTCTTTGCTCGGTAGTCAAACCTTCCGTAAATATATATGATCTTGCCAATATATACTTCACATCCTTCGGAAGCTTTTCAATTTTTATACTCTGTAGAGTGTCTTCAACCTTTATATAATCTGAACTCATATAACTTCCATAGGCTGTTATCAGCTTTTCTTTATACGGCAATCTTACAAATTGTACAAAAATACCATAAACAAGTATTCCCACAGCTATAAGAGCTGTAATCGGTATTGAAAGTTTTAATTTCTTGTATTCTGACTTCTTTACCTGCACCTTAGTATTAATGTTTGTTTCTCTCTCTTTTAAATATCTTTTCAGCAGTTCTTCTTTCAAACTTTTTGTATCATCTATGTTTTTTATAAAACTCTTTTCAGGAACCTTTGCACTTCCACCGATATACTGTTCAAAAGTATATTTATTGTAGAGTACGCTTGAAACAAGTGCTTTATATTGAATATAGAAATCAGACTCTTTAGTTCTTTTGTCTCTAATAAGAATTTTCGGTACAAGATTTATGTCATATACTATATTTGAAGGTGAAAGGCAAAAGCAGTATTCCTCACTTAATTCCTCTATATCCGCTATATTAACCAAAAGCCTGTACTTCTCTTCTTTACTAAGTACGTCTACTGTTTCAAACCCATATAGTCCTTCATCATCAAACTTGAATATACACTCATCATCCGTCTCTTCCATTTCACAATCCAATAAATGTTTATTCTCATTTGCCAAAAGAAATCTGATTTCTTTTTCAATATTTAAATCAATATTTTTTACTTTTATTTCAATCATGTCATCTCCTTACCGCCACTAATCTGTCACCGTTTTTTATATTTTCCTCTTCCAATGTTTTATACGCACTTATCATCCTTTGTTGCATACATGAGAGGTAGTAGTCGGAGAGTAAATCTTTTCTTATCCCAAGGACGTCTTTTGTGACCTCACCTATGCACTGCTTGCTGTTCATACTTAAATCTATTTTTTTATCATCTATTTGTAGTGTAAAATCAATGTGCATGCTGTTTCCTCTTTCCATGATTCAATGCAAAAAGAAGCCCAATGCTTCCCATAAATATTAAAAATATTATAGAAAATATTGGACTTATAGTTTTTTCATCTTTATATGTCAAATTGTAATAGTCTGCCTTTGAGGTGAAAATATTAAGTTCTCTCATCTCTCGCTGTACAAGCTCCTTAGGTAACTGTTCATCATTGACGGTAAATGTTAAATTATTTATAAGCTCGTCATATCTTCTATTCTTATCAAGCTCCCGATTTTCAAGTTTTTCCCTACTTTCTTTGGTCAAAATATTGATATCGGGATACTGATCCGTAAGGGCCGCTTTATTACTTTGGTCCCTTACCTTAAGAACATTAGTATCCAAATCCAGTTGCATAAATTACCTCTTTTAGGCTTAATCTTCTTTTTCCTCTCTTTTAAACAATATATTTATCACCAGTGCTATCAATACAATAAAGCTTATCGTTCCGACAGATATAGCACCTTTTGTATATTTATTATCTAAGATGCTTTTCTTCTTTGACGGCATATTGTACATATAGTCGCTTTGTACTTCTATATTGCTGTCATCATTCGGTGATATCTCTACCGGACTTGATATAAAGTCATACGCATCTTTATTTCCTATACTTCCAAGTCTTGTATATGAAAGTTTATCTGAAAAATCACTCATAAGCTCACTGTTCTTTGACTTTGTGTCTTCCTTTTTACTTCTAAGTGCGTTTACCACGTCTACTACGTTCTTCATTGTAGTGTCGTAAGCTTTACCTATACTTTCATCATACAGTCTGATATTCTCATCACTTAATCTCATGATGTCATAGACCTGCTTCTCATCGTCCGTCTGTTTATCTCTAAACTCTGAAAATGCGATATTTGCACTTCTCTCCAGTTCATTTGCAGCTCTTGACATATAGCTGTCATTCAGATGTGCATATGGATTGTAGTCATCCAGCAAATCCATATATCTTCTTTGCACCTCGTTAAACTCCCCTGATTTATCATTTACCTCTGCTGACAGACTTGATACCGAGTTATCTATAACATCTTCTATATCATTCCTAAAAACTTCATTCAGTTCCTCTATCGGGAAATTTAATGTCGTTTTTATTGTATTAAAATCCGCATCAGCTGCCGTACCCAGTCCTGTCAAGTATGTATTTGACCCGACAAAAGGATTCATCGTTACATTAAATGTAGGCACAATATTATCACGCATTCTGCTTACCGCATTTGACATTGTTGCTGTATTTATACCTTCGCGCATGATTGCATCTGAAGCTGTAGCAAGCCTTGACAGAAGATAACCTCTCTCCTCTGTATCCATAACAAGTTCGTGTCTTATCACATTTTCGATATATCTCCTCATAAGCTCCATACCGCTTCTTTGTATAAATTGATACTCCTCTTCGAATATTCTTCTGTAGCTGTTTTCTATGATACCGCCTATTTCGAGATTAACACGATTACGTAGTGCGTTTGACTCTGATGCAAGATGCACATTCGCCTCTTCCTGCAAGACATTCTTTGTCTGTTCATTCTGTCTCTTAAATATCTCATCAAACATATTAAAAGACGAATTTAACCTGTCATTATGACCGCTTAAAAGTCTTTCAATATTTGTAAATCCGTTTGAATATACACTGTTTCCCGAAGCATCCTTCAGTGGTGTAAGGCTTTCAAAAAATCTCCCAAACCTGTCTGCACCTGTTCTTACTTCTTCCCCTTCTCTCTTTATATTATCAAAGTTTCTTTCATTTTCTTCCTTGGCTTCCCTTAGTTCCCTTGAAAACGAATCAACTATATTTTCATTTTCTATATTATATTTATCCAAATCTATATCTGTAGGCTTAAAATCTATATTATTTTCTTTAACATTCTCATATCTGCCCAATAAACTTTCAGGCGATATGCTGTTTATATTGTCAAGGTCTATACTGTCATTTTTTAGTATTACCTTTGTATTGTCCTGAGCTCTGTGATACTCTTCCAATATTGCACTCACATATATAAATGTTATATTTTCACTTACAACAGATGCAAATGAATTTATATCATTTACAATACTTGCAAGTGATGCGTCATTATTATCCGCATTGACCGTGTATTTTATTGTGGCTTTTTGTGGATCATTGTTTATACTCTCCACCGCCTTTGAAAATGTGGCAGGTATTACTATGTATGCACCATACTTTCCTGATTTTAATCCGTTTCTGGCATCATCCAATCCTGTCATGTTAAAATGTTCATTCGGAAGTGTTATTATCTTCCCGGCATAGTATGCTTTCTTTCCTTTTACCTTTACTCCGTCATCCAAGTTCACTACCGCTATATCTTTAGTAGACACCACTTTATATGACTTATCTGTTTCACTTTTATAGTGGTAATTACTTGCATTACTGTTTTGTGGAGTATCTATATTTACAATAGATCCTAGAATAACACCGCTACACAGCATACATATACTTAAAGCTACCACTATCAGCTTTGTCGACTTTAAAATTTTGTTCATATGCCCTCCTAAAATTATCATTCTATCAAATATTATCAGTTATATCATCACATCTGCATGCCATATCACTTTCCTCCATACATACCGGCTACAAACTTAGCCTCCATAATCTCGCACGAATTGTAGTAGTTTATGACTCTTTCTTTGAATATTTTTCTTGTTTTATTGTTCTTTTCTATAGAGTCCTTTATATCCGTCCATTCTCTAACACTTACTCTCCAAAAACTCAATCTCCTCAAACTGTCTGCAATATCTTCCATTTCAGGCAGTATCCTACCCTCAACCAAGTCATTCATTTCATCAAGTATATTCACAAGTTCTTTTGTTTTGAAATAGTTTATTGCTACTGTTCCAAGGTCGGAGGTGCCGTAGGATTCATACTTCTTTAAATTCTCTAAATCTTCGTCTCTTACTATATCTTGCTCGTTATACTTATCCAACGACCTATTAAACTCATCCCAGTCATTTTTTATATACTCCATAATATACATTATAGTCTTTTGAATATTATTTTTATTTTCTTCTACAAAGTACCGTGCATCATATATTGCCAATAAGATTTTTGTAACTTCACTTTTTCCACCGAATGTCTCCATTATATAATGTACAAGTTCTTTTCCTTCTTCTTGATATAAAGTTTCTACTGTCAATTTACCCAGTATTACTATTCCATTTGTAAAACTTGCAGCCACATCAATCATATCTGATGCTACTTCCAAATTTCTTTTGATTTTATCCGGATTAACTGAGGTAACCCATTCATGTACATATACATATTGTAGAAGACACATTCCGGTAATAGCTACATCTTCTCTATCTTTTTGATTTATCTTCATAAGTTTTTCACTTACTTTTGCTACGAACTTTCCCAATGCACCTTGCTCATATACCTGTGCTATCTTTCCGGTTTTTACATTTATCATTGCAGTAGGCAGATGGTTCCACAATAAGTCTATAATGCTTTCAAGTTTTATCTCCGGTATAAAATATATTTTGTTTTCATCTTTTATGACAGATACTCCCAAAACATTTACATAATCATTATTGGCATGAAATCCATACATCTTATCCTGAATCTCAGCAAATCTCTCCGGTCCAAGAGTCTTTTTCATATATTCTACAAACTCGGGTGAAAAGCCTTGACCGTCTCCGCTTATACATCTGTCTATCACATCCGAATATACCATTGTCACAAGTGTAGCCTCATTACCCCCTTTTGAGTGCCCTGTTACATAAACATTGTCATATTTTTCAAAAACTCCACTCTTTTTTAACGTCTCCATATAATCCAATGCTTCTTCCTGCATTGGGGATGTGTATCTTTTTAACTCAGAATCAAATATTCCATTTATTTTATCTTTTGATACATTCTCCTCTTTTGTAAGTAAAGATGATATTTCCCTTTCCACTCCTAATCTTAGAGCGTCCCATGGCATAACTTTGTCCCTACCGATAATTTCCTTCACTCTATCCCATGTCGCTACAGGTACAAGTCTTGTTTTACCTGTCATAAGTTTAACGATATTGAAAAAAACTTCACTTTTCTCAAGATCCTCCACAAACGCTTTTGCATTATCAATCCGTGACCTGGCAGGTGTTCCTCTAAATGATATATAAATCTGGTCATCTCTTTCAAATGTGCAAGCTTGCATTCCTTTTGGATTATGGTCCTTATTACCATCATCATTATTATCCTGCCAACTCATATTTGATATTTTAGCTTTTCCAAGTTCCGGTCTGTCTTTTAGGATTGCCTCTATTGCCGGGAGATTTTCTTCTATAGCTTTCTTTCTAGACTTATCTTCTTTGCTTAGTTTTCCTTTAATTCCCCCCAATTCTTTTTCCAAGTCTTTAGCATACATAACTATTTCATTTATTTCATCATAATTCTTTAATTTCATTTCATCCAGTGGTAGATATTGTACAATATCATATAACGCTTTTTCCTGCAATTCTTTATCAGTTGGCATATTATTTGCCATATTTTTCATCCCCTTCTAATATCTTTATTTCATCAAATCCAACTTTGTCTACTTTACTATAAAAACTTGAAATTCTATAATAATATTTTTGTTGGTTAAATATATAATCCATTCTGTACTCTTCAAATTTATCAAAGTCTTCCTTTGTAAAATATGTAACCAGTAATCTATTTGTTTGTAAATTTTTATCTAAAAAAATATCGCATACTTTTCTAAAGTCTTTTTCTATATTTTCAGCCTTTTTATATGTAAATATACATGTAATATAGTTTCCTCTATTTACATATGTCATTATATCTGTATCTCTATTGAAGCTATCATCAAGGGAAAAATCATATGGCTGTGTATACACCTTACAATCCCCATATATCGGTTTTACCAGCTCATATATATACTTCTCAAGCTCTTCTTTCTTTAGGTATCCTACATAATTATCATGAAAGGATGTCATACCTCCCTCACTCTCAAAGTCCACTACCACATGCCACTCCGGTTTTGACTTTGGATGTACATACACGCTATCTTCATATACATACTCTCCTTCAAACTTCTCTCCGTATTTTTTCTGCATGTAATACTCCGCTGCATTTATATAATCTAACTCTGTTAACATAGCAATACTCACTCCTCTTTTTACCAGCATATCCCTAAGGAATACAAGTCCAACCACAAAAGCTATTACTGCAATAATACCTATTATTCCTTGTTCATTCTTACTAAGTCTTCTATTCTGCATTTTATACCTTTAAATTCAAAAATACCCATGTATTCATATATCTTAATAAACTAAA
Organism: Lachnoanaerobaculum sp.; assembly: GCF_057250505.1. NCBI lineage: Bacteria > Bacillati > Bacillota > Clostridia > Lachnospirales > Lachnospiraceae > Lachnoanaerobaculum > Lachnoanaerobaculum sp. Next base: position 39,110 of record NZ_DBHIEQ010000005.1, read on the forward strand.
TAATAACTTATCGATAACATAAATACATGGGCTACAAAACTAACTTCTACTTAAACTTGCTTGCAATCTCTTCATCTAATGCCTGAGTTGCATCTGCCACGTCATCACACTGCTTTGCTATGTCCAGTATCAACTGATCCATTTGATTGAATGAAGGCTGTAATGACTCAAACTGTGCTGCGAAGCTCTCGCTTGCTGCACCTTCCCATTCACCCTGCAATGTGTTTATCAGATTTCTCATAGTGCTAATTACTCTTGAGTACTCCGACTCCGCATTTCTAAACTCGCCTGCTCTTGCATGCATTTGTTCCGGTGTAATCCTAATCTGTCCTGCCATAGAAGTGTCCTCCTTGTGTTTTTTTTAGAACAATTATATTATATTACTTGTTTTATGCAATTTCAATAGTATCTACATTATACTTCTATATTTTTTAATATTTTACCTATATTTCCTTAGCATAAATTCACCCCTCCGATGTAATATCCACTGTTCCTTTAATCCCATCTATAATATACTTACCATTTTCCGGCATTTGTTTTTTACTGAAAGTCTTTATCTGTAGGCCTATCACTTGCCATATCCCTTGTCACCTTCCAATATATCTATCTCATCATCAAAACCTGTTTTATATGCCTTATCATAAAAGCTTGAAATTCTATAGTAAAACTTAAGGCCATTAAATGTGTAAGATATCAATTTTTCTTCAAATTTATCCATATCCTCTTTTGTTATATATGTTACTAGCAACCTATTAGTCTGCAAATCTTTTTCTACAAATATTTCACATGCCTTTCTAAAATCTTCTTCTATATTTTCAGTCTTTTTATCTGTAAATATACAAGTAGTATAGTCACTATTACTTACATACGTCATTATATCTGTATCTTTATTAAAGCTGTCATTAAGTGCAAAACCATATGGATGTGTGTAAACTTTACACTCTCCATATATAGGTTTTACCAGCTCATATATATACTTCTCAAGTTCTTCTTTCTTTAGGTATCCTACATAATTATCACTAAAGTAAGTTAATCCATTTTCACTATAAACTTCTACTACTGCATGCCACTGAGGATTTTCCTTTGGGTGAACGTATATACTGCCCTCGACTATATACTCACCTTCAAACTTCTCTCCATATTTTTTCTGCATATAGTATTCTACTGCATTCATGTAATCTTCTCTTGTTAACATCAAAATGCTCACTCCCCTTTTTACCAGCATATCCCTAAGGAATACAAGTCCAACCACAAAAGCTATTACTGCAATAATACCTATTATTCCTTGTTCATTCTTACTAAGTCTTCTATTCTGCATTTTATACCTTTAAATTCAAAAATACCCATGTATTCATATATCTTAATAAACTAAATAATAACTTATCGATAACATAAATACATTGGTTACAAAACTAACTTCTACTTAAATTTGCTTACAATCTCTTCATCTAATGCCCAAGCTACATCTGTCACGTCATCACAATGCTTTGCTATGCCCGGTATCAACTTATTCATTTGATTGAATGAAGGCTGTAATGACTTAAACAGCGCTGCCATAGAAGAGTCCTAATTGTGTTTTATTTTGTAAACAATTATATTATATTACTTATTTTGTATAATTCCAACAATGTAAACAGTATGCTTCTGTCCTTTTTTATTATTTTATCTATTCTTAATATCTTATAACGATATAATTAAATAATCACCTCGGTATTTTGTAATATTTTATATATATTTATATATTTTATTGTACTAAACTTCATAGTGCAAAATTTTATTTGTTTACTATATTTATAAAAGAGTAATAAGAAAAGTCCACGCAATTATGTTCTGACAAAGTAATTCTTAAACTTATCAGTAACATAAATGCGTGGGCTGTATAAATTTTCTATGGTCTTGTACACCCGGAGTACCCGGTTTTGATAGAAACGACGGAAATCAGGTTTAATGTATCTCTACTTTATTCCTTATGCCCGCCTATCTGCCTGTTTCTATCAAGTGCAGTGCCTTCATCCTTTAGATTCAATCCTTTAAATATTGCATTGTTTCCGAACCTTCTTTTTACTTTAAGTACGGCTTTCATTCTGCTGTTCTCTTTTTCTTCAGAAATGCTGCTTGCTTCCAAAAGATTTCCGATGCAGCCCGCACTGTTTTTATTGCTTATCTCACTTGCCGCTATAGTCAGTCTTCTAAACAAAAGTATCGGATTTGCAAGTCTCTCAAAAAGTTCTTCACTTTTCTTACATATCTCTTTTGTTGAATCGGTATATGATAAAAGATTTATCACGCCATGAGCTCCCTCAGGTATACTTCTTCCATAAAAGTCTTTGGTAATATTGTCGGTGTACTTCTTTGCTATATCAGGGTCTGAAAGGCTCTCTATATCATATCCCAGACTTAGAGTAATCTGCTTTGTCAAAATATCCTTTTCAAGCAATGAGAATGAAAGTCTCTCCGCCATCTCTATCACAATAGTTCTCATCTCATCATAACTGTACGGTCTAAGTAAAACCTGTCCCTCACTGATACTCTTTTTCTCAGGAGTGTATGACTTCACATCCCTTATCTGTGTACTGTCAATTCCCCAGGCATGCTCTATCAGAAAGCTTGCATTCTTACCGAACAGCCTGTACAAAAGATCCATTCCCTCATTCCCTTTGTTTTGTTTCAGACTCTCTCTTGCTATATCTCCCATGGTATATATACCGTACTTAGCCAAAGTTTTTGCGTACCCTCTTCCTACTCTCCAAAAATCTGTGATAGGAGTATGGCTCCAAAGTTGCTCTCGATATGAACTTATACTGAGTTCTCCAATCCTTGCTCCATGCTCATTCGCCTTAGCCTTTTTTGCCACAATGTCCATCGCCACCTTTGCAAGATACATATTTTCACCGATGCCTGCACTTGCAATGATTCCTGTGGTATCAAAGACATCCTTAACCATCATTTCCACAAACTCTACGGCATTATCTGAAATATATCCGCCAAGGTCTATAAATACCTCATCCACCGAGTAGACATATATATCCTCAGGAGAAACATACTTTAAGTATAAGCTCAGTATCTTTGCACTGTATTCCATATACTTTTTCATCCTTGGGATTGCCACCACCACATCGGCTTCAAGTTTCGGATTTTTCCTAAGCTCCGTCAAAGATGAGGACTTGCCTTCAAGTTTTCCTACAAGCTTTTGTTTTCTGTGGTTTATCTCCTGAAGCCTTTTCAACACTTCAAAAAGCCTCGGTCTGCCGGGCACTCCGAAACTTTTCAGTGCGGGGCTTACAGCCAGACATATCGTCTTTGCCGTCCTGCTCTCATCTGCAACCACCAGATTCACATCCATAGGATCAAGATTTCTTTCTCTGCATTCCACAGAGGCATAGAAGGATTTTAAATCAATTGCAACAAATGTCTCTTTCTTATTCATTATCTATTATCTTGGCTTCTTTGTTCAGTGCCGGTACCACTTTATTCAAAAAGTCGTCAGTCGCTATCTTCAATGTAGATGTATTTACACAGGGATGACATCTGATAAAATCGGCTTTTACAACATCTCTGTCTATAACAAGCTTGACAACATCGTCCTTATCATTCATCAGTCCGAGTACACTTACAGACCCTGGAGTTACATCCAAAAACTCCTTCAGATAGTTCTCCTTTGCAAATGAAAGCCTGGACATTTCAAGTTTCTTTGAAACATCCTTTGTCACATATTTTTTATCGCCCGGCATCATAAAGAGAAAAAACTTTGTCTCCTGCCTGTTACAAAGTACTATATTCTTGCAAATCTTTACGCCGAGTGCGCCTTCTATCTCTTTACATTTTTCCATATCCGAGGCCTCGTCATGGTCGACCACTTCGTACTCCACACCGATGCCGTCCAAGAAATCATAGCATCTTTTTTCTTTTTCCTGCCTGTTTTCCATATCAGCAGGTCTGCCCTTGTAAGGTTTTGAAATATACATACTTTTACCGCTGCTCCAATATAAATACATACTTGTTTGCATCCGACAACTCACTGTCAAAAGCGAATCCGAGTCTGTCAAATTTTTTTATATCTTCCTCATTTTGAATATTTTTACCGGCAATAAAATTTACCATCTCACCTCTTGCCATCTTTGCAAGAGTCGCCTTTTGCACCGTTTTGCCGTTTCTTTTTTCGGCAAATATACAGGTGATAAATTTATCATGTTTTGAAAGATACTTCTCTACAGTCTTTGAATACTCCTTTGAAGCCAGATTTATCACCGCTTCATTATTTTGAAACAAACTTTTATAAATCTTATCGCCCCAAAACTCATAAAGATTTTTGTGCTTTCCGATCTCCATCTTTGCCTGCATCTCAAGTCTATAAGGACTCACACCGTCAAATGCCTTAAGTATACCGAAAAAGCCTGAAAGTATATATAAATTCTCTCTTATATATTCAATTGAAGGAATTTCCATCACATTTACAGCCATATATTGATACTGTATACCCTGATATGAAAATATTGCAGGGGTAAGACTCCCCTGCAAATTCATATCTTTAAATCTGTCAAAATTTTCTTTTGCAATCTTTTCATTACATTTCCAAATCTCTTTCATCTCTTCATAAGACTTTTTTCTTATCTCATCCAAAAGAATCAGACTGTAATCAATATATGTAGGTATACTGCTGCCGATATAGCTGTCACTGTTTTCTACCATTGTCTTGGCAGGTGATACTATTATTTTCATCCCAAGCTCTCCAGCATATCGCTCGGATTTTTGGCAGCCTTAACTTTCTCCATGGCCTCTATAATAAATCCCTTTTCATCTATCAGGTATGTAGTCCTTACAACTCCCATGGAAGTCTTTCCGTACAGCTTTTTCTCATGCCATACATCATAAGCCTGTATAACATCCAGCTCAGGGTTTGAAAGCAGTGTAAAAGGTAATGAGTACTTATCTTTGAATTTCTTATGTGATGCCACACTGTCCTTACTTATGCCTACAACCTCTACCCCTTTTTCCGTAAACTGCGGATACAGCTCTCCGAAGCCGCAAGCCTGTGCACTGCATCCCGGAGTATTGTCCTTAGGATAAAAATATAATATAAGTTTCTTACCTTCATAATCTGAAAGATTTCTAACGGTTCCGTTCTCATCCGGCAGTGAAAACTCCGGTGCCTTTGTGCCTATCTTTAACATAAATCCATCCTTATCTAATCTCTTTGAATACATCCTTTAGGGCAGGATATATCTTTTTGAATTTTTGATACTTCTCTTCATATTTTACCACAAGATCGGTCTCAGGTTTTATTTTTTCTTTAATTTTTATTATAGATTTTGCAGCCTTTTCTACGCTTTCATATTCTCCACAGCCTACCGCCGCAAGTATGGCCGCACCGAATCCCGGTCCTTCCTCACTCATAGGTACATCCACCTCTACGTTAAGTATATTGGCCACAAGCCTTTTCCAAAGCGGACTCTTGGCACCTCCGCCGCAGATCATGGTTTTCTCTATCTTGATACCGAGGCTTCTTGCCACTTCAAGTGAATCTCTGAGGGCAAAGGTAACACCTTCAAATACCGCAAGCGTCATATCTTCTCTTTTTGTATCCATTCTCATACCTATAAATGTACCTGCGGCATCAGGATCGTTGTGAGGAGAACGCTCTCCCATAAGATACGGCAAAAAGAAAACATTGTTCTCACCTAGATTGTCTATATTACTTTGTTCCTTTGTAAAGTCCTTTGTCTTTAATATTTCTTCCATCCACCACTTGTTACATGACGCCGCACTGAGCATACAACCCATCAGATGGTAGTTGCCGTCCGCATGAGCAAATGAATGTAGGGCATTAAAGCTGTCCACACCGAAGTTCTTACTTGAGATAAATACGGTTCCTGAAGTTCCAAGGGAAATATTGCAGGCACCTTCACCCACTGTAGCTGTACCTATGGCCGCCGCCGCATTGTCTCCGGCTCCTGCTACTATCTTTATGCCCTCATTAAGTCCAAGTTCTTTTGCAAGCTCAGACTTTATATCTCCTACCGCCTCATAGCTTTCACAAAGCTTCGGCAACATATCCTCGGAAATAGAGCATATATCAATCATTTCCTTTGACCATTTCTTGTTCTTGACATCCAAAAGCAACATACCTGAAGCATCTGAATAATCTGTAGAGAAGTTTCCACTGAGCATATAGCTGATATAATCCTTCGGAAGCATTATTTTTGCAATTTTTGCAAAAATCTCAGGCTCATTATTTTTTACCCAAAGTATCTTAGGTGCGGTAAAACCGGTAAATGCAATATTTGCCGTAAGCTTAGAAAGCTTTTCTTTGCCTATAACATTGTTCAAATAATCGGTTTCCTCAGTACTTCTGCCGTCATTCCAGAGTATTGCAGGCCTTAATACATTGTCATCCTTATCTAAAATCACAAGTCCGTGCATCTGTCCGCCGAAACTTATACCCGCTATCTTTTCATCCGCACAGGCTGCAAGTTCTTTAAGCCCCTCCTTTACCGCCGAAAACCAGTCTGTCGGATTTTGTTCACTCCACCCTGAACGTGGAAAGTAAAGCGGATATTCCTTTGATACGGTTTTTACAAGTTCTCCGTTGCCCTTCATCATCACAAGTTTAAGGGCCGAAGTCCCCAAATCAACACCGATATAATACATACTCAACCTCCGTAAAGATCATTATTCTTATTAAAAAAGTATCAGGGATTGAAGTGTAAATCCCCTCTATCTACCTACTACATTAAGTTTACGGCTATAAAAAGTCAATTGCAATCTTGCTGTTTTTTATGATAAAATTGCTGTCACACCAAGATTTTTACCGTGATTTCTATACTGTCTTCGGTAGAAAAACACCTTGTAAAACAGCTGTTTTATGTGTGTCCGTCTGAGAAGAACACTGTTTGGAGCCTCGTGTCTTTTATTCACAGACACATTTTATGCGGTATTTATGCATATTTATATTTATACATTTTTATGTATTAGGCTTTCAGGCACGCAAAAAGCTCCAAAGTAAGCCCTTGGAGCCTTTTATTTTCTCTTCGGCATATGTAGTTTGAATACGGAGTCTACAAAGAATATCGCAAGTGCTATTGAGCCTGCAATCTTCAATGTCTCATTCATATATGTACTGAGATATGAAGACTCATTTATAAATGCATATGCACATCTGTATATTGAACCTCCCGGAACTATAGGAAGTATACCCGGTATCAAAAAGTTGCTTACCGGCGCCTTCAAGACTCTGGCAAGTATATGCGACATGGTAGCTATACAAAGTGCAGATATGAGTGCATCTATCTCTACCCTATGTCCTATTATATCCACCAGCAGATACACTCCCCAACCTATCATTCCGGTAAGCCCTGCCTGTACCATATATTTTTTCGGCAGCTCTATCATAATGCAAAAGGCCACCACCGCAATAAATGCACCTATTATTTTAAATATCATACACTCCTCACAAAATAACATATGCCAGTGCCACACCTACCGCCACTGCAAAAGCCACCACTCCGGTTTCAAGCATTCTGCTGACTCCTGCCGTATAATCTCCGTTCAATGTATCTCTCATAGCCGTGGTGAATACAACGCCGGGAACTATCGGCATGATTCCGCCTATAATCACAAGATCAATATTTATACCGGGCAGAAAAAACTTCTTAAAGCCTACCGCAGTAAGAGCCATACTGAGTGTGGAAATCATATTTAAGAAAAATGAATTGAAGCCGAAGGGTGTAAGTACCCACTGTGTTACAGCCATCGCAAGTCCCGCTATACCTGCCACCATACAGTCGGTAAAATCTCCTCCAAGCATCATTGTAAAAAACAGTGCCACTCCGACAAAGGAAAGACCGTATAAAATACCTGTAAACTGTCTTACATCCTTTATCTTTTTTATTTCTGAATACGCCTCATATATATCAATTTTACCCGCACTTAATGCTCTTGATACATTGTTGATAAGATATATTCTGTTTATATTTGTAGTCCTGTCAGGTACTCTCTTTGACATGGTGATAAGTCCCTCGTCACTGTCAAGAGTTAATGTGATACCTGTAGCCAAAACAAAAGCGGTATGTGATTCACACTTTGAATAATCAAGTATTCTGTTCATAGTATCTTCCACTCTGCTTATCTCCGCTCCCGCTATAAGCATGGTCTCACCTGCAAGCATAGCTGTCTCCGCCACCACTCTTTCGAGACTCTTTGACACATTTTTTTCTGCCACTTTTATTCTCCGTTATATTTTATATTAAAGCCTGAAGTTTCTCAAAAACTTTCCGGCTTTATTTACAGACTTGCACGAAGTTCACTTACTTTGTCACGCAAAAGTGCCGCATTTTCAAAATCAAGCTCCGCCGCAGCCTTAAACATCTTTTTCTCAAGCTCTTTTATAAGTTTTTGTATCTCCGTCTTGTCCATAGACTCAACATCCTTATCAATAGACGAAACACTGTCTGCCGCCTTTGATATTGCTATAAGATCTCTGACCGCCTTCTTTATGGTAGTCGGAGTGATACCGTGTTCCTTATTATAAGCTTCCTGTATACCTCTTCTTCTGTAGGTCTCGTCAATAGCCGCCTTCATTGAATCGGTCATATTGTCGGCATACATTATCACATGTCCGTCGGCGTTTCTTGCCGCTCTTCCTATAGTCTGTATCAGTGAAGTCTCACTTCTTAAAAATCCCTCCTTATCCGCATCAAGTATCGCAACCAAAGTAATCTCAGGTATATCAAGTCCCTCTCTCAAAAGGTTGATACCTACCAGAACATCGAACTTGTCAAGTCTCATATCCCTGATAATCTCGGCTCTCTCCAAAGTATCGATATCCGAGTGAAGATATCTAACTCTTATACCCACTTCCTTCATATATTCGGTAAGGTCTTCCGCCATTCTTTTTGTAAGTGTAGTGATAAGAATTTTGTTCTTTTTTTCAATTTCTTTATTCACCTCACCTATCAGATCATCTATCTGACCTTCTACAGGTCTGACACTTATAGGCGGGTCCAACAAACCGGTAGGTCTTATAATCTGCTCTGTTCTAAGCATCTCATGCTCTTTTTCATATACGCTCGGTGTCGCGGAAACAAAAAGCATCTGATCTATCTTTGATTCAAACTCCGAAAACTCCAAAGGTCTGTTATCAAGTGCCGAAGGCAGTCTGAAGCCGTAGTTGACCAAGGTCGTCTTTCTTGACCTGTCTCCTGCATACATTCCTCTGACCTGCGGTATTGTGATATGTGACTCATCTACAATGATAAGAAAATCGTCCTTAAAGTAGTCTATAAGTGTGTATGGCGGTTCTCCCGGTGCAGAACCTGTGAGATGTCTTGAATAGTTTTCTATTCCCGAACAAAAGCCCGTCTCTCTCATCATTTCCACATCAAAATGCGTTCTCTCATCAATCCTCTGAGCCTCTATAAGCTTATCCTCAGATTTGAAGAAACTTACTCTCTCTTCACACTCTTTCAGTATGTTTTCAGTAGCCACTTTCATCTTCTCCGGTGCCACCACATAGTGTGATGCCGGGAATATCACGGCATGCGCAAGTTCCGCTATAATATTTCCCGTAAGCGTATCTATCTCAAGTATTTTGTCCACTTCATCACCGAAAAATTCAAATCTTAATGCTGTAGATGTGGATGCGGCCGGAAATACTTCAAGTACATCTCCTCTCACACGAAAAGTACCGCGGTGAAAATCCATATCATTTCTGTCATACTGCATATCAATAAGCTTCCTGATGACATCATCTCTGTCTCTTTCCATTCCCGGCCTTAAAGATACCACCATCTCCTGATAATCTATAGGGCTTCCAAGTCCGTATATACATGAGACCGAAGCAACTATAATAACATCCTTTCTCTCTGAAAGTGATGCGGTTGCGGAGTGTCTCAGCTTATCTATCTCATCATTTATTGCCGAATCTTTCTCAATGTATGTATCTGTAGACGGTACATATGCCTCCGGTTGATAATAGTCGTAGTAAGAAACGAAGTATTCCACCGCATTCTCAGGGAAAAACTCCTTGAACTCACCGTACAGCTGTGCCGCCAATGTCTTGTTATGTGCTATTATCAGTGTGGGCTTTTGTAACTTCTGAATAACATTTGCCATTGTAAAGGTCTTACCCGAACCTGTGGCACCCAGCAATGTCTGAAACTGATTTCCCTCTCTGAATCCGTTTACAAGTGCCTCTATTGCCTGAGGCTGGTCTCCTGTAGGCAAAAACTCTGAATGTAATTTAAATTCCATTATTTAACCCCTATCTCGTGGCAAACCGCCAACATGAAAAATTATAGCATGAGGCAAAATAAAAGTATAGTATAAAGAACGTCAGTTCAGTGATATCTTACACGCTCATTGCAATATCCTGATACTTATCAACGACCTGTAATACATCCGCCTGTTTTTTCAACAAATTTATAAAGCTTTCCATCTGTCTGTTGACAAACTTGTCCTTTTTGTGCAACACATGATACTTTGCCTTGATATTGAAGTCCTTTATCGGAAGCACCTTAAGCACATCATCTCTTAACTTTTGTTCTATCAAAAATCTCGGCAAAACAGAATATCCCATATTTTTACAAAGCAGCTTGATAATAAGATTTGTATTCTGTGACTCTATACCGGGGCTTATACTCAACCCCAGTTCAGACAGTTTATTCTCCAATATATATCTGTAGCTTGAATTTTTCTCTGTAAGTATACAAGGATATTCCAACACTTCCTTCAAATCTATAGACTTTTTACATGCCAGAGGATGCTTAGCCGATGCACAAAATACCACATCGGTATCCACCTGAATATCTTCCACAAAATCTTTTGCAACATACGGCTTATCCAAAAACAGCATTATATCAATACTGTTGTGCTTCAGTGCATCGAACAATTCAGCCGGTGTGGACACTTTAATTTCCAGTATAACACCGGGATTTTTTTCGTGGTATTCTGCAAGTATCTGCGGAAACAATGTATCACATATGGAATCAACCGTACCTATTCTAAGCTCTCCGCTTATAGGGTCCTCAGACATTATAAGCGACTCCTTCGCCTCTTCATTGAGCATAAGTATCTTTTCGGCATAAGGGTAAAATTGCTTACCGTAATCTGTCAGATGTACCTGCTTTCCAAGTCTGTCAAACAACCTTGTTCCAAGGTCGAACTCCAATTGCTGTATCTGTATTGATACGGCTGCAGGCGAATATCCAAGTATCATAGATGCTTTATAAAAGCTTCCCGACTCCGCTATCTTTACAAAAGTATTTAATTTCTTCAAATCCAAAAAATTCTCCATAATCCCCCTTCTAAATTAAATATTTCTAACTAATTATATCTATTTTATCAGAATAATATATTTAATTTAACATATTTTTATTCTTTCATATAAGCCTACTATACTATATATGTACAAGTATTGCCACAAAAATATTTTGAGATATGTTTTATTTTTAGAATTATATTGGTGCAATAAAAAATCCCCTTAATCAGGGACTTTCTTATTGTTGTATACCCATTTCACTACCGCCATGGATATAATTATTATATAACCTAATAAGCTCATTACATCAGGTACCTGACCTACAAATATAAATCCGAGCAATGCCGAATATATAACCTGCGTATAGTCATATACTGAAATCTCCTTTGCAGGAGCATATGTATAAGCTTTTGTAATACAAATCTGACCGATCATTGCCGAAAAACCCGATCCGATAAGCATCGCAAACTGCGCAGTACTTGGAGTGACAAAATTTATAGCCATAAGCGGTATACAGCATATACTTGAAAATGCCGAGAAGAAAAATACTATAAACATTCCCGTCACTCCGCCTCCGGCCATCTTTCTGACAAGGGCATAAGCCACACCTGCCATAAATCCTCCGAGAACTCCTATCATCGCCACTAAAAATGCAAAGTCCGCACTCGGCTTTACTACAAATATTGCACCTATAAAGGCTACTACCGTAGTGAGGATATCCATCATAACCGGTTTTTCCTGTAGGATTATAAAACTCAACAATATCGCAAAGAAAGGGCTGAGCTTATTCAATATGGAAGCGTCCGCTATATTCATATGGTCAATCGCATAGAAGTTACATATAACTCCTACAAAGCCGCATGATGACCTTAGCAACAACAAAATCCAATTTTTTCTTCCTATATTTTGCCACTTGTAACCGCCTTTTATAAGCATAACAAATGCTACAACAGCCGCCACAAAATTTCTTGAAAATACCTTTTCAAATGTAGGCAGTTCACCTGCCAATCGTACAAAGAGCCCCATCATGGCAAATCCAAATGCGGCTCCAAGTATATACAATATACCTATTCTTTTATTGTAATTATTCATATTTTAATGTTTCTACCGGCTCTCTTTCAGCAAACACCTTTCTTAATCTACTAATGCAGTACATAAATCCCGGGATAAGGAACATATCCGCTACAATCCACGCAAGCGGTGAGCCCATACATGCCGCAACAAAACCGAAGTATTTAACTCCTGCAAAACCTACAATACCTCTGGCAAACATCTCACATACTCCCGAGAGTATTGCAAACATCGGAAATCCCATACCTTGAATGGAATTTCTCCAAACATTGACAAAGATAAGCGCAAAGTAAAATCCCGAGTTCCATAAGAGGAATAATCTCGCCTGACTTATTACATCGCTCTTGCTTGCATCTACGAAAAGCTTCGGCAGCTCTCCGCCTATAAATATCATAAAAACGAATACCAAAACGGCGTATATTATACCTATTATTGTGGCAACTCTTACACCTTCCTTTACTCTGTCAAGTTTACCTGCACCTACGTTTTGACCGCAGTAGGTTGCCATAGTCGCTCCTAGAGCATCTGTTACAGCCACACAGAAGCTGCTTATCTTACTTCCTGCGGTAACGGCAGCCACAGTAATCGCACCCAGTCCGTTCACTGCCGCCTGAAGTATTACGGAACCGATAGCTGTAATCGAGTACTGCAATCCCATCGGTATACCCATAGAAAGTACCACCTTTACATGTCTCATTGACAATGCGCCTTCACCCGGCTCAAGCTTCAGTATATGAAACTTTTTTACCATATATACTACACAGAGTATTCCGGATACAAGCTGTGATACAACTGTAGCATAGGCAGGTCCCGCAACTCCAAGTCCCATAAATTTTATCGAAACGAAGTCAAGGACTATATTCAGCAGTGCAGCCACCACAAGGAAATAAAGCGGTGTCTTTGAATCTCCAAGCGCCCTGATTATACTTGCAGTCAAGTTGTACAAATACATTACAGGTATACCCGCAAAGACAATTATTATATAAGTATATGCATCATCCATTATCTCTGTAGGCGTATTCGTCACTATAAGTATGGTCTTTGTAAACAAACACACTACAGCTGTAAGTACTACTGAAAAGAATATTCCCATATATACCGCATTCATGGTGAATTTTCTCATCTCTTTGTAGTCTTTTGCACCGAATTTTTGTGCCACCGGTATGGCGAAACCTGCCGTATTTCCTATAACAAATCCGTTTACCATAAAGAATATGGCACCTGTGGAACCCACAGCCGCCAATGAATTAACACCCAAATACTTACCTACCATCACCGTGTCCACCATGCTGTAGAACTGCTGGAAGAGTGTTCCTATAAGCATCGGTATTGCAAATGCCAATATAAGTTTTAGAGGGCTGCCACAGGTCATATCTGTGATACTTGTTTTTCTTTTTTCCATAATTCCCTCAATAAGAATATCTTTTACATCTCTTCGATATCTTTATTTAAAATAAGTTTCAGTTTTTCCATGCTGTTGTTTAAAACAAGTTCCTCAGGAAAATCCGATTCTTTCAACAAACCGTCACAATTTTTGAAGTCACCTACATAGTCCGCATAGTGACTGTCGGTATTACATACCACATATGTACCGTATTTTTTGGCGGCTGCAAGCATTTTTGCGGCATTTTCTCTGCCGCCGACTCTTGCAGACCTAGGATTCAATGAAGAGTTGTTAAGTTCAAGTGCAACTCCTCTTTTTGCGGCTTCCTTTGCCAATGCGTCGTGATCCATAGGATATCTTCCGTCATCCGGGTGACCGATTATCTTCACATACGGATTTGACATCGCGCCGAAGTACGCGTTCATATTTTCATCCAAACTGCCGGGATCTATACATATCGTATGCAGACTTGCTATAACATAATCAAGTCTTTTCAGCACATTCTCATCGACATCAAGATTGCCCTTAAAGTCCCTTATATTGGCCTCTACGCCTCTAAGTATAAGAACTCCTTTGTAGTTTCTCGGGATAACCTTAAAGTTCATAAAGTATATATTTTTGCATGAACCGGGAACGGCTTCACTGTGATCTGAAAATCCATATGCTAAAAGGCCTTTGGTCACGGCCTCCTCCATATTTTCCTTTAAGGTGGAGTAGGCGTGACCGCTGGCTATGGTATGCGTATGCAAATCAAATAAATATTTCATATTACTTCTTGAAAAGATCTCCAAGTTTGTCCATTGCACCTGCAATTCCGACCTTTGTAATCTGTGCCTTTACACCGTTTACAACCGCATCAAGCTGTCCGTCAGGAATATCTATACCTGTAAGGTTCTCAATTGTCTTTTCAGGATCACTTGTAAGATTTGCTAAAAGTGCCGGATCCGCCTTTGCCTTATTTATTATATCTGTTACTATTTTTGTTATATCCATTTTTCCTCCTTTGTAAAACTAGAGCCAAGACCTTAACGTCCTTGGCTCTGTTAAAAAAATACTATTTAAATTAGTTACCTGCCATCTGCTTTGCAACTTCCTCTGCAAAGTTCTCGCTCTTCTTCTCAAGACCTTCACCTGTCTCAAATCTTACAAAGCCCTTGATAGAAACCTTAGCATTGTTTGCCTTGGCAACCTCTGCTACATAAGCGGCTACCGACTGCTTACCGTCTGCAGCCTTAACATATGGCTGATCAAGAAGACAAATCTCTTTAAGTTCCTTCTTGATTCTTCCTTCGATCATTCCCATGATAACCTTCTCAGGCTTTGAAGCCTCCTTAGGATCGTTCTTGATCTGAGCTAAGAGAATCTCTCTCTCTCTTGCAAGATAATCAGCATCAACTTCCTTATCTGAAGTATACTTTGGATGAAGTGCTGCAACCTGCATTGCAACATTCTTAGCCATCTCTTTGATATCATCATTCACAACATCACTTACAACGTCTACCAAAACACCAATCTTTCCGCCTGCATGGATATAAGAAACTACACAACCGTCGTTCTCTTCAACCTTTGCAAATCTTCTGATTGTCATGTTCTCGCCGATGATTGAAATCATGCTTGAAAGCTTCTCTGCTACTGTAAGGCTCGGATCAAGCTCCCACTTCTCATTTAAGAACTCTTCTGTAGTGTTTGTGCTTGTCTTTAATGCCTGTGCTGCTACTTCACCTACATAGGTTCTGAACTTCTCGTTCTTTGCAACGAAGTCTGTCTCGGCATTTACTTCAAGTAC
>NZ_DBHIEQ010000005.1:54614-126415 GCF_057250505.1 Lachnoanaerobaculum sp.
AACAGTTGCAGCAAGCGCCTTCTTACAATCCATCATTCCTGCACCTGTCATCTCTCGTAACTCTTTTACCATTGCTGCTGTTACTGCTGCCATTGTAAAACCTCCTAAACTTTTTATGATATGACAAGTTGCAAAGCGGAAAACCCGGCTTTGCAACCTGCCTATAAGTTAATGTTTATATTAGAACTGTCTATCGTCCAAACTTTCCTTCTCAGGAGCGAACTCATTGCCCTCAAGTGAATCATCAGCTGCAGCCTCCGATACTGCAAGCAACTCACCCTGCTCACCCTGGTTTGCTTCGATAACCGCATCCGCCATCTTAGCTACGATAAGCTTTACTGCACGGATTGCATCATCGTTACCCGGGATAAGGTAATCAAGTTCATCAGGATCACAGTTTGTATCACAGATACCGATAAGCGGAATACCTAAAGTATGAGCCTCCTGAACACAGATTCTCTCCTTCTTAGGATCTACGATAAAGATTGCGTCAGGGATGTTCTTCATATCCTTGATACCGCCAAGGTTCTTCTCAAGCTTCTCCCATTCTTTCTTCAACTTTATAACTTCCTTCTTTGGAAGTAAATCAAATGTACCGTCTTCACTCATCTCTTCCAACTGGTGAAGTCTCTTGATTCTTGACTGGATTGTCTTGAAGTTTGTAAGCATTCCGCCAAGCCATCTCTCGTTAACATAGTACATTCCGCAACGCTCAGCTTCTTCCTTGATAGCATCCTGTGCCTGCTTCTTTGTACCTACGAAAAGAATCTTTCCGCCGTCCTTAGCTACGTCAGACATAGCATTGTACGCTGTATCTACCATACCTACGCTCTGCTGAAGATCGATGATATGGATACCGTTTCTCTCTGTGTAGATGTATGGAGCCATCTTAGGGTTCCATCTTCTTGTCTGATGTCCGAAGTGAACACCTGCCTCAAGTAATTGCTTCATTGAAATAACACTCATTGTTTTTCTCCTTTGGTTTTTCTTCCATCAGGCCTAAGAAAAGGACCTATGGCACCACCTTTCTCATTCACCTGATGTGCTTATTTAGCTATAAGATTTTATCATAATATTCGTCCGATTGCAACTCCGACTTTTTATTTTCTCTGTAAAGTATAAGGCCTATAAAGACACCGCTTACTGCGCCTCCCACATGTGCGATATTGTCAACACCTGTGGTCTTGAACCCGGCATACAGCATAAGCCCCAAAGATACCACTATCTGATACAAACTGAGATTCTTTATCTTGCCCCTACTTAAAACCAGTGATGCAAGCAAAGCTCCTACAACTCCGAATATCGCACCCGAGGCTCCCGCACTGACTGCAAAATCTCCCGTCATTGTCTGAGCCCAGTCCGATGCAAGATTTGCAAGTATGCCTGAAAGCATATATATAATAAAGAATTTAAAATGCCCCATTATATCTTCAAGCTTGCCGCCAAGTAACACCAATATAAGCATGTTGTTGGCGATATGCTCTATTCCGAAATGCATAAACATGGAAGTTATCAGTCTATAGTACTCTCCGTTTTTTATATTGTCGGGAAAGCACGCACCGTACCTTAACATGACCATGGTGTCATCCGAACCGCCATGTGTCTCAAGAAATAAAAAGTACACTATATTTATTATGATTATACCTATAACAACATAGTTTCTTTTACTTATTCCAAGTTCCATCATCTAAGACTCTCTGATATTTTCTTTGCGGTCTCCTTCTGCTCTTCTTTATCGACTGTTTTCGGAGCCCAGCTTACAATGCTTGACGCATCATCATATCTCGGAATCACATGGATATGGCAGTGAAAAACTGTCTGTCCGGCACTCTCACCTGTATTTGCAAGAGTGTTAAAACCTGTAGCACCGAGTCCTACCATTGCGGCTTTTCCAAGCTTACCCGCAAGGACAAGTGCCTTACCGGCCATATCTTCACTAAGCTCCGTTATATCTCCGGCGTGAACTTTCGGCAAAATAAGCATATGTCCCTTGCTTGCAGGTGACAAGTCAAGTATTACTCTAAAGTTATCATCCTCATAAACCGTATCCGATACAATCTCTCCGTTAGCTATCTTACAAAAAATACAATCCATATTTCACCTCTCAATCATTATTCGCCCAATCAGGTTCCTGCGGTGTTTCAAAACTTCCGCTTATATTTGTACTGCCGTCTATAGCAGTCAACACACCCGAAGAGTTCGTTTTGTATTCCACCTTGTCAGCATCCTTTACCTTACCGTTTGACACTATCTTACCTGAAGAGTTCACCACATAATTTGTAGTACCGCTTCCGTTTTCATTCGGCAGAGCAAATACCTGATATTTCATATATTCATTTGCTCTTACAAGCCTGCCCTTGTAGTAAAGCTTTGAATCCTTTGTTCCTGTAAGTCCCTTACCTGTAGATGTCTGGAAGAAATACTCTTCACTTTTACCTGAAGATTCTTTTATATTCTGCTTGCCCTTAATAAGATAACACTGTGAGCTCTCTCCGAAGTAATAGGCACTGTAGGTATTTCCTTGATAGACCTTTTGAATACCGTACACAGGTGTGCCGTTCTTATCAAAAAGGTAATGCTTATCCTTTATCTTTACAAGATCGCTTATATTAGGCTTATCTGTCTTTGAAGCATAAGGTTCTCCTGTAGATGAAAAATAGAACCACTCAACCAAATGGTTGTAATTGCCGAGCAAATCCTCAGGCGGCTCCAAAGAATACCATCCTGTTCTGACGGTACCGTCATCATTCATATATCTGAAATTTTTTATACCGGGATTTGAACCGCCGGATATTTGCATCCAACCTGACACAAGCTCGCCGTTTTCATCAAAAGCATACCTTACTCCGTCAATTTTTTTCTCACCGAACTTTGCATTGCCGTTAAGCACAGGTTTAAACTTTTTTCCTGTATTGGTAAAGTAATACCACTTCTCTTTATTGCCTGAG
The DNA here is from genome assembly GCF_057250505.1 of Lachnoanaerobaculum sp. Classification (NCBI taxonomy): domain Bacteria; kingdom Bacillati; phylum Bacillota; class Clostridia; order Lachnospirales; family Lachnospiraceae; genus Lachnoanaerobaculum; species Lachnoanaerobaculum sp. The sequence goes on from NZ_DBHIEQ010000005.1 coordinate 57,563, forward strand.
TTAGGTCCCGGCTTCTTTTCTTCACTGTCAGGCGGTAAAAGCTTATACCAGCCTGTCACCATGGTTCCGTCACTCTTTATATAGTAGTTATTGTCAAGTATCCAACCTGTAAGCATCTTTCCGTCATCGTCAAAATAGTAGTACTTATTGTCTATATTCTTCCAATTTCCCTTGACCGCCTTGCCGCCGTTTTGAAAGTATGCCCAGTAATATTCATTGCCGTCCCTTAATTTTCTCCAACCTTCCGCTACAAGTCCCTGATCGTCCACATAGTATTTGTCATTGTCAACCCAACTGTTCGTTGCCATAACTCCGTTATCATTCAGATAACGCCACTTGTCATCGGCACCCTTTCTCCACTTATTTGTAACTTTATCGTTATTTTTATCCAAGTAAATCCAATCAGATCCGGATCTTGACCAGCCTTCCGCATATATGACTGTAGGCGTTGCCAAAATAAGACCGAAAGCAAAAAGCGGTAACAGTATTTTCTTTTTCATATTTACTCCATTATGTTTTTTAATCCAAAGTTCCAATAATACTACTCACTCAATTTATATTACCATTATACACTACATAAAATATTTTTTACATTACAATTGCATTAAGTAATACAAAAAACCCGTCTCTGTCCTGGACAAAAACGGGTTTTGTTACATTTTAAATCTTATTCTACAACATAAGGCAGAAGAGCTATATGTCTAGCCTTCTTGATAGCTACTGTGATTTCTCTTTGATGCTTAGCACAGCTTCCTGAAATTCTTCTTGGAAGAATCTTTCCTCTCTCTGAAATATATTTTCTAAGAGTTGCTACATCTTTGTAATCAATAGCCTTTTCCTTATCACTACAGAATGCACAAACTTTCTTTCTCCTGCGTAATCCGTTAGCAGGTCTTCTTCTAGAGCCTTCCGCTCTGTCAGCTTTGTTAAATGCCATGATAAAGTCCCCTTTCTTTATTTTAACCTAGTTAAATGGTAGACCCTCGTCATCAACTCCGTCCGGAATATTCATAAATCCGTCTGTACTTGCTGATGCCGGTGACGGTCTTGTGGAAGCATGATAATTATTACCGCTATCGCTTGCTCCCTTACTGTCTGCAAATTCCTGAGTATCTATAATAACCTCAGTTGTATAAACCTTTTGACCTTCTTTGTTTGTATAGCTTCCTGTCTGTATACGACCTGAAATCAATACTCTCATTCCCTGTCTAAAATATCTCTCTGCAAACTCGCCGGCTTTATCAAATGCAACACATGGTATAAAGTCTGCGGTCTGTTCGGATGAATCTCCTCCACGCTTAAAACCTCTGTCAACTGCAAGCGTATATCTTGCTATAGCCATGGATCTTTCACCACTTGAATATCTTACTTCCGGGTCTCTTGTTAGTCTGCCCATCAATATGGCTCTGTTCATACAATCTCTCCTTTTTATTAAGCTTACTGCTTAACGACTAGGTATCTCACAACCTGTTCCATGATACGAACATTTGCCTCCAACTCGTTAGGGCAGTTGTTGTCATCTGACTGGAACTTGATGAAATAGTAGAATCCTTCTTTTTGCTTGTTGATGTCATAGGCGAATTTCTTCTTACCCCAGTCATCGACATTAAGAACGCTTCCACCAAATCTTGTGATGTAATTTTGAACTTTTTCCAGAGCTTCCGCTCTTGCATCATCTTCAAGCTTACCATTAAGCACTAATGCCAATTCATATGTACTTGTCATCTCTTACCTCCTCTTGGTCTCCGGCCTTTGATAACACTATCAAAAGCAAGGATTATGTGTCACAGTACTTAATCTTAGCATAGTCTATAACGGAATGCAAGAACAATTTTCTTACATTTTGGCATTTCTGTTTTGATATTCTGAGGGGCTGAGGGAAGTATATTTTTTAAATACCGTACAAAAATACTTATAATCACCGAATCCGACTTTACACGATATCTCGTATATCATTAAGTTCGACTTCTTAAGATATGAAATAGCCTTTTTTATTCTATATTGACTTAATAAATCCACAAAACTTGTATTAAGCTTTGCCTTTAACTTTCTGCTGATATAACTGTTGCTTACCTTAAGCTCCTCTGCAACATCATTTATACCAAGTTTTTCACTATACTTATTCTGTATGATTTCATAAACCGACCTTATAATAGAATCCGAACTTTCTCCCGCCTTTAAAAATATCTTCCAGTCTTCCTCATTTTCTATTATCTTGTCCTTTATACTTTCCTCTATTCTTTTTTGCCTTTTGTTTTTATTTATTTTATCCGTTATTGATTTTAACAGTTCTATAAGTTCGTCTTCATCTACAGGCTTTAGCAAATATCCGGATGCGCCGAATTCTATAGCACTTTTAGCATATTCAAACTCGGCATAACTTGTAAGTATTATACTGAAAAACTCTTTTCCCTGCATTCTTGCATTTTGTATCATTTCTATTCCTGTCATCTTAGGCATCTTGATATCGCTGAGCACTATATCAGGTTCAAGTTCCAGTATCATATCAAGCCCTTCTTTTCCGTTCTTTGCAAGTCCGACTATGCTGCATCCGTACTCCATCCACTCAAATGAAACGGCCAGTCCGTTTCTTATAATCTCCTCATCTTCAACTATAATAATTTTATTCATATCTCATTCTTCCTATTAAAAAATTTGTGGCAACACCAAAACAACTTCCGTACCTTTGCCTGTTTCGCTGTTGATTTCAAGTCCGTATTCAGTACCGTAGAGGAGTTCTATTCTCTTATGTACATTGTAAAGCCCTATATGATCCGAACTGTTATACTTTTCTTTTAAATTAAACACCAAATCTTTCAGTAAGTCTTCCTCTATTCCTACTCCGTCATCCTTAACTATAATATATAGTTTTTCATTCTCAATATATGCCGATATTTCAACTCTCAAGACTTCCACATCTTCTCCGAATCCATATTTAACGGCATTCTCCACAATAGGCTGAATTATCATCTTAGGTACGCTTACCCCTTTTACCTCATCTGAAATATTATCATTAAACTCAAGTCTTTCCCCGAACCTCACCTTCATGATCTCTATATATCTTTTAACAAAATCAAATTCTTCCTTGAATCTGACTGTATCAACAGTGTTTTGTATGCTGTATCTTAAAAGCTTTGACAAGTTTACTACCGTCTTATCTGCAACCTTCGGATTAAATTTCACCAGATATCTTATAGACTCAAGTGTATTGAATAAAAAATGCGGATTGAACTGCGACTCCATCATTTGAACTATCGCCATATTATTTTCCAGTGCCATTTTATCATGTCTTTCTATAAGATGCCTTATACTGCCAAGCATCATATTAAAAGAATGACCTATGGATTTAAACTCGTCATCAGATTCAATATTCAAATTTATATCAAGTTTTCCATCCTCCACCTGTTTTAAGGCGTCTATAAGCTGATATATTATGACGGTCTTTTTTGCGGAAAACTTACCCGCACTTGAAGAAATTGCAGCTGACATTATTATTGTCACGGCAATTATCAATAACAACATAATTATACTGATATTCAGATAAATACTGCAATCTGTGATTACATATATCCACGTATCCGCATGAGCCACTTTATTCTTTGATATATAGATTAACTCTCCATCTTCAAATGCAATCCCGCTTTTATCTCTGAAATTTTTTATAATCTTATTTCTGTCATCTACAAACCGCCTTGAATTGCTGAATAACACTCTATGAAATTTATTTACAAGTAACACCGTACTGTTTGTATTGTTAAAAACAGCATCAAGATTTTTAAGCTCCAGCTCATATGTACAAACCCCTGCAAATTTATCATCTCTTATAATCGGTTTTACTATAAGGTATGATGACATAGGTGTGTTATCCACCCCGTTCCCACCATAAATATATATTATATTTGAACTGTCTCCCATAAAATTTGATTTACTGCCGGTTACCTGATATTTTATGAAATTCTTTTTATCTTCACTTCTTTCAGTACTGTAGATTATATCAAGGTTATTATCAAAAATATAAAATTGTGCCTTCATACTCTTTTGATTCAGAAAATTATAAACTCCCTCTATTACATCAACTTTATACTGCTTATCACTTTGAAAATCCTCTATATTTATATCCTTTGCAATGTGGTTTGTATTTTCAATATAACTGTTTAATACACTTTCAAACTTTTCTCTTGAATTTAGAGAATATATATTATTATTTCTATATATATTTACAGATGCAATTAAAATAAATCCTAGTACACATATTATGCATAAAATAAAACAGGGTGTAAGCGCATGAACTATAAGACTCCTTTTTAACTCTTCTTTAAAACTTATCTTTTTATTCATAGCTTACACCCTTTATATCCTATATTATATTTTTATTACATTGTAACATCCTTGCTTCTGGATACCTTGAAGAATACCAGAAGTGATATTACTGTTGTCAATGTCAATATACTTGCAAGTGCCGCCGCCGGGCCGTAGCTTGCTCTTATAACTTCATTATAAATAGCTACAGACATTGTCTTAGTCTTTGAAGTATATAACATAACTGAAGAACTCAACTCATTTATTATTGTAATCCAGCTCAAAATAGCACCGGATGCCACTCCCGGAAGCATCATCTTTGCAGTAACCTTTATAAATGATTTAGCAGGAGTATCTCCCAAACTTACAGCAGCCTCCTCCATACTTGGGCTTATTTGATAAAGTATAGCAGAGCTTGACCTCAATGTATACGCCAATCTTCTTATTACCAATGATATAATTATTATAAATGCCGTACCTGCAAGCATCAAAGGCTGATGATTAAATGCTATCAAAAGAGTGATACCGAGAACCGATCCCGGTACAATATAAGGGAACATTGCAATACTGTCTATAGCTGAGGTGAGTACACTTCTTCTTCTGACTGTAAGATATGCTATCAACATTCCCAAAGTTATAATGATTACAATTGCAAAGAAGCAAAATACATATGTATTTGTTACCGCCGCCAATGCTTTATCGGCAACCTTTTTATAGCTTTCCAAAGAGAATCCGTCCACAAACACCTGCATCCTTGTCGCCTTAAATGATGTATATACCACCATGGCCTGCGGAATTATGGAAAAACCTGCAAGCAGATATATGTACACATAAATAAATACTTTAAAGATCCCCTTCAGTTCCTTCGGCTGTATAGGTCTTATCGAACTCATTGTAAATGATTTTGTATTTATATACCACTTTTGCAAGAAGAATACCAAGGCGGTTATAATTATCATTATAGTAGCCATACAGGCCGCAAAGTTTGCAGACCCTCCCGACTCACCTACAAACTCCGAATAGACAAGAGTAGGCATAACTCTGTATCCCTCACCTATAAGTGCCGGTGTTCCGAAATCCGCCATACAGTTCATAAATACCAAAAGTGCCGCCGCAACAAGTGTCGGGGTTATAAGAGGCATAATAACCGTAAATACCTTTTTAAGTCCACCACAACCTAAACTCTCTGCCGCCTCTGAAAGGGCAACGTCTATCTTTTTTAATGCCCCCGATACATAGATATAGATAAAAGGATAGAGCTTAAGAGAGAATACAAGTAACATTCCTGCAAATCCATATATTGAAGGCATATTTATGCCAAGTGCTTTTTCCAAAAACTTTGTAACGCTTCCGTTTCTTCCAAGCAAAAGTATCCATGAATAAGCACCGATAAAGTTAGGACTCATCATTGATATAATAAACAATACCTCTAAGATTCCCTTTCCTTTTATCTTATAAAAAGACATAAAATATGCTAAAGGAACTCCTATCAAAACAGCTATTACAGTTACACTTATTGTAAGTTTAAAAGAATTTATAAGTGCACTTGTATAATATTTCTTTGAAAAGAACTGAATGTAGTTCATCAAAGACCATACACCGCTTTTACTGTCTTTAAAACCGTCTAAAAAAAGGCTTAGTAAAGGATAAATAAGGAAAATCGCAAAAACTATAATTATTAATAACGTAACTATATTCCAGAAATCTAATTTAATCTTCTTATTCAGCATACTTTACCACATCCTTTATAAGACTCTTTTCCATATCCTTTGTAAATATATTGATTTTCTTCTTGTTCGGAAGCAGTTTTATCATCTCTCCCTCATCAAATATTCTGTCCGCCTGACCAAGGTCTTGAGAGTATTCAATACTTGGCTGATCATCAAGTACTATTCCGGGTGCAAACTCAAGGAAATAGTTGGTATATTTTCCTAGGAAAACTCTGCTTAGAATCTTACAATCAATTCCGGTTTCAGAAATGGAAAACTCCTCAGGTCTTACAGATATTACTACTTCTTCTCCGTCCTTAGCTTCACTTGATATATTATCCATAAATATACTGAAGCCGTTATTAAATACTACATTGTAACCGCCGTCTGCACTCTTTAGAGTTCCGTGGAAAAGATTTGAGTGTCCGATAAATGTGGAAACAAATGCATCATAAGGTCTTGCATAGATATCCTGCGGACTGCCTATCTGTCTGATAATACCGTCTTTCATTACAGCTATTCTGTCTGATATTGCAAGTGCCTCTTCCTGATCATGTGTTACATATACTGTAGTTATTCCTATCTGCTTTTGTACATCTCTTATGGCACTTCTCATTTCTATTCTAAGCTTTGCATCAAGGTTTGAGAGCGGCTCATCCATTAAAAGCACCTGCGGATGTATAACTATCGCTCTTGCAAGTGCAACTCTTTGTTGTTGTCCGCCCGACAATCTCTCAGGCAGTCTGTCCTGATACTCTTCTATCTTTACTATCTTTAATATCTCATCCACTCTTTGTTTCATCTCTGCCTTAGGTACTTTTCTTATCTTAAGTCCGTACTCTACATTCTGCCTTACTGTAAGATGCGGAAAGATTGCATAACTTTGAAAAACCATTCCTATGTTTCTGTTTTGTGCCGGCGTATCATTTATAACTTTATCGTCAAATGCTATTGTACCGCCCTCTATTGAGTTAAATCCGGCTATCATTCTAAGTAATGTTGTCTTTCCGCAGCCTGAAGGTCCAAGCAATGTGAAGAACTCTCCGTTTTTAATGGTGGTGGACAGATCCGGTATTATTGTTACATCACCATATTTTTTTACAACATCTTTTACATTTATACTAACGCTCATCTTTTTCTCCTGATATATAGTTATTCTTTCCGGTTAAAGAAAGAGCTGCCGCCAACACAACTCTTACAGGTTATATCTAAATCTCTTTAGCTTTTACTTGTATTGTTCTGTATTATGCGGCAGCTTTTTCATAATTTATTTTGTAAATATTTCTTTGAACTTATCCAACCATTCGGACTTATGCTCAGCTGTATTGGTCTCATCGTCAGTGATAACCTTGATTTCACTCATAGGCTTCATGGCATCACCTGCTTCAACGTCTTTTCTGATACTTCTACGATACTGTGTATTGTTCATAAATTCCTGTGTCTCTTTATTTGTCAACCAGTCAAGGAAGATCTGAGCACTTCTCTCATTGGCACAATTCTTTATTATATATGCACCGTCTCCTCTAAAGATAACACCTTCATTCATGTATACCACTTTTACAGGTGAACCTGCTCCTACATACTGTGCAGCACCCTGCTCAAATGTAAGTCCTACTGTATACTCACCGTCCGCTACTCCCTTATAAACGGCTGATGAACCTCCAAGAAGCTTTCCGTCCAACTGGTCTACAAGCTTTTCTACATAGTCCCAACCCTTATCAGGATCACCGTTACCCATAGCGTACAGCATATTGACAAGGTGCTCAAATGATGAAGATGATGCTGACGGTTCTGCAAAAGCTATCTTTCCTTTAAGCTCAGGATTTAACAAATCCTCATAGCCTTCAACCTTTATATCTCCTATCAAATCTGTGTTTACCATGATTACAGAAGGTATTGTGTCGAATCTTGTAAGATTACCCTCTTTATTCTTGTACTCATCATAAAATGCATCTTCATTTGCACATTTATAATCTGCAAAATACTCACTCTTATTCTTTACTGTACCGATTGTTCCCGACCACAGTACATCAGCCTGTGGGTTATCAGCCTCAGTCTCGATTCTTTTAAGAGCGTCTCCTGTTCCCATTGCAAGACACTCCGCCTCTATTCCGGTTTCCTCTTCAAACTTTGTGATCATCTCGTCGATCATAGACTCAGTCAAAGGACTGTATATAACAAGCTTTCCTGTTTCTTTAAGATCCCCGTCCTTTGTATCCTTGCTTTCAACCTTAGCATCGGAACTTGCCGTTGCCTCACTCTTTTGACCTGAACAAGCCATAAGACTAAAAGCAGTCATAGTTGCCAAAGATATTGCAATTACTTGCTTTTTCATAAATATTCCTCCATTACGTAAAACTTATATAGTGATTATATATTTATGAAAAAACAAAATAAACCTAATAATAAGTCGATATATCCAAAATTCTGAACAAGATAAAAAGAATAACATATTCAAGAAATTATCTTAAACTTGACTTATAATTATTTTATAATTATAATATAACTATAACAAGGAGAGCGATAAAGATGAGAGAAGAATATGATATAAAGAATTTAAACCCAAGAAAAAATCCATATGCCAAGCTTGTTAAGAAGCAGGTTACTATAAATCTTGATGAAAGTATAATCGCTTATTTCAAAGAAAAATCCGAGAGCACAGGCATACCATATCAAACACTTATAAATCTTTATTTGAAAGATTGTGTTACACATAACAGGAATCTTGAAATATCCTGGAATTAAGTCACATATAATATTAAATAGCTGCAAAGGGGTGATTTTGATTAAAAATAAGGAGAACTTTATGAATCAATACATTTGTAATTATCGGACTATCGGAGAAATATCTACTACAGATATCAGTTTTTTGCCGTCAGTCTATAATTTTTATAAAAATGATATTATTATGCCGAAGAAATCACTTGATGATATGATTTTACTGCTTTCCAAAGATTATGGTCTGACTAAAGTATTATATAGTGAACTTGACAGGATGACAGCAGAATCAGCAATATCATTGATTAATTATAATAAACCTAATAACACCCGAAACATTCCTACTTATAATATTTGGCAACTTCCACAAAATTTGTCGACTTCCCGCTTTTATAAGGATTTTTATGAGAGATTTGTAAAAATCGGAGATTCTCCTAAGATTATATTGATTTATATACCGGATAAAGATTACTTTATGTCCAATTCGTCTTTTTTTGAAACTGCAATTTATGTTTATAGAGGAATAAACGAAGATGATTTTAATAAAAAAGGGCCTGAATATAAGCATTATCTCAACAATATGTTTTTATTAAGTGAAGTTCTAAAAATGCAATATTAAAAAACCGACCGTAAAAACATTTTTTTACAGTCGGTCTATTTATTTCTTACTTATTCATCCCCTGCATTTCTTGCAGGGCAACCGAGGCTCTGCCATGTAAGGTATGCAATAATAAACTTGTCAATATCTCCATCCATTACCGCAGTTACATTTCCGCTTTCCGCTCCGGTTCTGTGATCCTTTACCATTGTATAGGGCTGCATTACATAGGAACGTATTTGATTTCCCCATCCTATATCCTTCACATCACCTCTGATATCTGAAAGCTTCTCGACATTTGCCTGCTGCTTTAATAAAAACAGCTTGGCTTTAAGCATCTGCATAGCTTTATCCTTGTTTTGGAACTGGCTTCTTTCGTTCTGACATTGTACCACCACGCCTGTCGGTATATGTGTGATTCTTATAGCAGAAGAAGTCTTATTGATATGTTGACCTCCTGCACCAGATGAACGATATGTGTCTATTCTTAAATCATCAGGATTGATATCTACATCCAGGTCCTCTTCTATATCCGGCATAATATCACAGGACACAAAGGATGTCTGACGTTTGCCTGCCGCATTAAAAGGTGAAATACGCACAAGTCTGTGTACACCATGCTCACTTCTAAGATAGCCGTAGGCATTCAAGCCGTTTATCTGTAATGTGACTGATTTTATGCCCGCCTCATCACCGTCAAGTATATCCAGCACATCGACACTGTAACCTTCTTTTGCCGCCCATCTTGTATACATTCTATAGAGCATCGAACACCAGTCACAGGACTCTGTACCTCCTGCACCTGCATTTAGCTTCATAATAGCATTCGATGAATCATATTCACCTGTAAGAAGGGTTGCTATCTTTAGATCATCTATCTCTTTTGTAAACTCTTCAAGCATAGCCTCTATCTCCGGTATAAGGCTCTCGTCATTCTCCTCATAGCCCATCTCTATAAGGACTCCGATATCTTCGTATTCAGACTTTAACTTATTGTATTTTTCGACAGTATCTTTAAGCTGCTTAGCCTCTCTTACTATCTTGGTACTTTCTTTCGGATCGTCCCAAAATGAAGGCTCTTCCATTGCACGGTCCAGCTCAATTATCTTTTTTTCCTTACTGTCCAAGTCAAAGTGAATCCCTCACTTCCAGCAATATTTTTTCGTAGGATTGTAGTGTGGTTTTAAAACCGTCCAATTCTACCATTTGCTCACCCACTTTCATATTATTCTAAATATCCAAATGAATATCAACGATATTATATTAAAGTTTTAAGATTATGTAAACAGCAAGCTTCCATATACTATGCCTCATAAGCTTATGGCTTATGCTATCTTCCAGCTTACCGCTCTTTCTCTTGCATTTATAAATGTTTTATAGATTCCTTCCTGCTTTATAAGTTCTTCATGCTTTCCTTCCTGAACTATTTTGCCCTCATCTATAACCACTATCTTGTCCGCATTTCTGACGGTTTTTAACCTGTGGGCTATCATAATTACAGTCTTTTTTCTGGTAAGTTCCTCTATAGCCTGCACAAGTTCTTTCTCATTCTCAGGATCCACATTTGCGGTGGCTTCATCAAGTATTATAACAGGTGCCGATTTCATCATAGCTCTGGCTATTGAAATTCTTTGCTTTTCTCCGCCTGAAAGAGAGGCTCCTCCCTCTCCTATCACAGTATCATAACCTTTATCAAGCTTCATTATAAAATCATGACAGCATGCTTTTTTTGCTGCCGCAATCACATCTTCCATACTTGCATCCGGATTTCCGAATCTGATATTATTTGCAACTGTGTCCTCAAACAGATAAACACTTTGAAAAACAAAGCTGAAGTTTTTCATCAGAGAGTCCATACTGTAACTGCGTACATCCTTTCCTCCAAGTTTTACACTGCCCTTATTGACATCCCAAAATCTTGCTATCAATCTGCAAAGTGTTGTCTTTCCGCTACCGCTGGGGCCTACTATCGCAGTGGTGGTTCCTTCTTTTATATGTAAAGATATATTATTTATAATCTTTCTCTTATCATATGAAAACTCAACATTTCTTAAATCTATATCATGATTTTTTACATCTATATTATCTCCGTTTATATCCATAGGCTCTATTTTCAGTATTGCATTCGCCTTTTCTATCGCTATATTGACACTTCTGATAAGGGCTGAAAAACTTCCCGCACTGTCAAGTGAAGAGTAAATCATAAAAGCACATATCATCATCATAATGCTGTCTGAAAGACTCAAACTGTTGTTTATATAAAAGTATATTGAAATTGCTACAATACATACACCTGTTGTCTTTGTAATTAAAGTCTGTAATGCCATAACCGGCAGCAAACGCTTTTCCATTTTAAAATTGATATCTGAAGCATTATCTATGGACTTAAGCAACTTTTTATTTTCACTTCCATATAACAGATATGACTTTATTTCAGACATCCCCTGTACATACTCCAAAACGGATGAAACCACAGCTCTGTCGGCACTGTCTTTACTCTCAGACACACTTAATGCCCTGTACTGAAGATATCTGTTTGCAATCAAAAATAATATCACTCCCGCCAATGCCATAAATGCAAGACGATAATCAAAGGTAAACATCATGCATATTATAAGCAAAGTGGTAAGAAGCCCCTGAGTAGTCATCATAACCACCTTGGTTGCAACATCCGCCAAAGCCTCCATAGTATTTGTAGTAACAGATGTGATATAACCTAAACTGTTTTCATTAAAATAACCCATAGGGATATATCTCATATGCTCTGCAATTTCTATTCGCTTATTTGCACAGGTACCGTAGCCTCCCTCTGTTTGCAACATGGTAGTCTTAGCTTTTACCATTACAGTTAATACAATACTTATAAGCAAAATGCCAAGACTTATATAAGCGGTGCTTGAACTTACAGTATTTTCTATTATAGCCTTTATCACCACATATGTGGCAGGAACACGCAAAGCCTCTAAAAAAGCCATAAGAACTCCAAGTACTATAGATATATAAAATTTCCTTTTATTTACACTTCCGCAAAAATCAAAAAACTTTTTTAATACTTCTACCATAAATATCTCCTATGCCCTGTCTTTTACTTCCATATGTGCTTCCCACATACTCTTGTAAAGTTCACATGTTTTAAGCAATTCATCATGGGTATTTGCAGCTTCCACCTTGCCGTCATTTATTACAAATATTTTATCCACATCTTTTATGGTACTTAATCTGTGTGCTATAACTATCATTGTCTTATTATATGCCAGCTTAGCCACTGCCGACTGTATCAATGCTTCATTTTCAGGATCGGTATATGCGGTCGCTTCATCTAAAATTATAAGCTTTGCATCTTTTAACATAGCTCTTGCTATTGAAATCCTCTGTTTTTCTCCACCTGAAAGGTGGCCTCCGGCACTGCCTACCATAGTATCATATCCGTTTTCAAGTGCCATTATAAAATCATGACAACCGCTCTTTTTGGCTATCTCTTCCACATCTTTATCACTTGCTTTCAGATTGCCGAGTCTTATATTTTCTCTTATACTCATATCAAACAGATAATTGTCCTGTGAGACATAGGCTATAAATTTATTTTGAGTATCCAAAGGTATATCTTTTGTATTCACTCCTCCTATAAAAACGTCTCCTTTACCTGCATCCCACAGTCCTGCTATAAGCTTTGCTATTGTGGACTTACCGCTTCCGCTTGGACCTACAAGTGCAACTACACTTCCGGCATCTATTTTCATATTTATACCATGCAAAACTTCCTTTTTATGGTAGGCAAAATGCACATTCTTAAGCTCTATATCGGTATCTTCCAACTCAAGATTTGAGCTTTCAGGTCTTTCCATATCCTTTTCTTCAAGTACACTGCTCACTTCAGACATAATAGTACCGACTTTAGCCAAATCCTCACCAAATGCGGAGCAGGCAATAAGCGGAGCTACAACTCCGAAAGAAAGTATTATAATCAGTATAAATACCGCACCGTTAAGACTCCCTTTATTATAAAGATATACACCTATGGGCAAAACACCTACCAAAGTTGACGGCAACAGTGACATTGCAACGGACGAATACCATATACATGAACGCATCCACTCAATAAAGCAGTCCGCTCCCTCTTTAGCGGCCGATACAAACTTCTCATAAGAACTTTGTGCCTTACCGAATACCTTAATCACCTCAATTCCGTTTATATATTCCACCGCAGTATCATTTAAAGCCTTGGTCTTTACTATAGTGTTATTATATCTTTCATCCATATTTTTAAACATTCCCATATAGGCAATCATACCTACAGGAATCGTTATCAAGGATGCAAGCGCCATTCTCCAATCCAGAAAAAATAAATAAATCACTATACATACCGGTCCTAAAAGATTGGCCGTCAATTCAGGTATCATATGTGCAAGAGAAATTTCCATGCTGTCCACTCTCTCCACTATTATATTTTTGAGTGAACCTGAAGGAGTATCTTTTACATAACCCAAAGGCAATCTGTATAATTTATCACAGATCTCTTTCCTGATATCTGCCAGCATTTCAAAAGTTATTTTATGTGAAATCAATGTAGACAGATTGTGAAAAGCTATTCTAAGAATCCAAAACAGCATTATCAATAAACATAAATTCAAATATATTGAATAATCCCTTACTCCGTCAAGAAGCTTAACCACTATATTACCGATTACAAAATACGGTGCCATTGCAAAAAATACGCCCAATATTGCAGCACCTACAGATATGATATACCAACCGGTTTTTTTCTTTATTATTCCTTTTAACCATGAAAAATCATACCTTTTCTTCATACTCAACTCTCCTTATCATACTTTAATCCAAGCAATCTGTCCCAACCTGCCGCAAAAAAATCCTGCAAACTGTTCACATACTCTATAGCATCATTCTTATCAAAATCATGCGCTACAGTTTCAAATATCCCGTTTAACAGAGAACTTGCCAGCATATGGCACAAATCCGCTCTTATAATTTTCAATTGATAACCCTGTGCCTTTAGTACATTCATAAATTTAATACTGCTTTCCACCTCCATATCTACAAGACTGTCTACATAATGCTCATAACTTGAACCGAAACCATGGCATACTATCAGTTTAAAACTCTCAAAATATTCATATATTATATCCACTATTTCCTCCATGCCCTGCTCTGAAAAGCTGTGCATAGAGGCTATCTGTTCTTTCGGGGTTGAATTGCCGAATATGTCAAGTTTATTCTTAAACCCGTTTAGAAGTTTATCCGCACCTTCTTTTACCAGACTTGAAAAAATCTTATCTTTATCTGCAAATCTGCTGTAGAGCATTCCGGTAGTGCAGCCTGATTTCTCAGCAATAACCCTCATAGAAGCATTCATATATCCCTGTTCCATAAACTCTTTTTTTGCAACTTCAAGTATTTTCAATTCTATATCAATATCTTTCATAGTCGTCTCCATTTCTTATAACACCGTTATTATAACACTGTTATAAATCTTTGTAAAGTAAAATAATTTTATATTCCAAGATTTTTATCGCATTATAAAAGAGGCATGATTGTCATGCCCCTTTTTATCATATTACCTGTTCAATATCTCCATAAACTCATCACCTGTAATGCTTTCTTTTTCATATAGGAAATGAGCTATCTCTTCAAGCTTTTCTCTGTTTTCTAAAAGTATTTGTGCGGCTTTTTCATGCTGGGATTTTACTAAAGCCACTACCTGTGTATCTATTAGCGCCGCTGTGGTCTCCGAAGCTGCCAATGAGGTATCTCCTCCAAGGTATTTGTTTGTAACGGTCTCAAGTGCCACCATATCAAAGTCCTTACTCATACCGTATCTGGTAATCATAGCTCTTGCAAGCTTGGTGGCCTGCTCTATATCATTTGACGCTCCGGTTGAAACATCACCGAATACCACTTCCTCAGCGGCTCTACCGCCTGTAAGTGTGGCAATCTTATTTTCAAGCTCGGTCTTTGTCATCAGATAGTGATTGCCCTCATCAACCTGCATTGTGTATCCTAATGCACCTGAGGTCCTTGGAATAATAGTTATCTTTGTGACAGGTGCCGAATTGGTCTGTTTTGCCGCTACAAGTGCATGACCTACCTCATGGTATGACACTCTCCACTTCTCTGCATCAGTCAAAATAGAATTCTTCTTCTGATATCCCGCAATAACAACTTCAATGCTTTCTTCAAGGTCGGACCGATTTACAAACTTTCTTTTATCTCTGACCGCCCTTAGTGCAGCCTCATTTATAATATTTGCAAGCTCGGCCCCTGACGCACCTGATGCCATCCTTGCAATAATCTTAAAGTCTACATCATCAGAAATTTTTATCTTCTTTGCATGTACCTTAAGTATTTCCTCTCTGCCCTTCAAATCAGGAAGTTCTACAGGTACTCTTCTGTCAAATCTTCCGGGTCTTGTAAGTGCAGGATCAAGTGCATCAGGTCTGTTTGTAGCCGCCAAAATCATAACACCGGAGTTACCTTCAAAGCCGTCCATCTCTGTGAGCAGCTGGTTTAGAGTCTGCTCTCTCTCATCATTTCCGCCTATTTGTCCGTCTCTTTTCTTGCCGATAGCATCTATCTCATCAATAAATACTATACATGGTGCTTTCTCCTTAGCCTGCTTAAAAAGATCTCTTACCTTTGAAGCACCCATACCTACAAACATCTCAACAAACTCGGAACCCGACATTGAAAAAAACGGTACATTGGCTTCACCTGCAACCGCCTTTGCAAGCATTGTCTTACCGGTTCCCGGAGGTCCTACAAGAAGGATACCCTTAGGCATTGATGCACCTATATCCTTATACTTACTCGGGTCATGCAGATAGTCAACTATCTCTGTAAGATTTTCTTTCGCCTCATCTTCACCTGCCACATCACTGAACTTAATGCCCTCAGACGACTTTACATATATCTTGGCACCTGACCTGCCCATACCTCCGAACATCAGAGAGTTTGCACTGTCTCTGTTAAACATCTTCTTTGAAATTCCGTTCCATAGAAAATAGAATATTACAAGAGGTAATACCCAGCTTAAAACGGCATCCAACAGCGGTGAATCTTTTCTTACAATATCACTTGAAAACTCCACTCCTGCATTATGAAGTCTGTCTGTAAGCTGCGGGTCATCCATCAGACCGGTCTTATATGTTACATTGTCATTTTTTCCTATAAATACTATCTGATTGGTCTGTATATCGACCTTTGAAATCTCACCTTTTTCAGTCATTGTCATAAAGGTTCCGTAATCAACCTGCTTTATCTGACCTTCTTTGATAAAAGGTACAACTAAAAAATTTAATGCCATCATTATTGCTAAAACAACAATATAGTAATAAATGAACGGCTTCCTGTTTTTGGGATCTTCTACCATATTTTCTCCATTCTTTCTTATATCTTAATGCTAAATACTGTACTACCTATAACGACCGAGTCGTTATTAGCACTATATCATAATGAGTGCTAATAATCAAGTAAAATATATGAGTGGGCCCTAAGGCTCACTCATATATATCAGACCGACTTAAATCTTATCTGTACCTTGAACAAATCTCCGTCTATGATTATCTCAAACTTTCCGCCCTGCAAAATCGTAAGAGACTTGGCTATTGAAAGTCCGAGTCCGCTGCCCTCGGTAGTCCTTGACACATCACCTCTTACAAACCTCTCTGTAAGTTCGTCAGGCTTTATATTTAGAGGGGTTTCTGAAATATTCTTTATAACAAATGTGGCAATATTATTCTCTGAAGTTATATCTATATAAATCCTTGAATTTTTAGCCGCATATTTGAAAGCGTTATTGTAAAGGTTTTCCAAAACTCTCCAAAGATGTCTGCCGTCAGCCTTTATCATAATACCTGTTGTTGGAAGTGTGGATATGATTTTCAGTCCTTTTTCAGCAAACTTCTCCTCAAATTCTCCGTTTGTCTGATTTATCATCTCTACAAGATCTATATCCCTAAGTTCTACTGAAATATTTCCGCTTGAAACCTTACTTGCCTCTACCAAATCCTCAGTCAGGTTCTTTAAATGCTGTGACTTTACGGACAATACATCAAGATATTCCTGTATCTTAGCATTCTCAGGCTTCTCTCTCTTTATAAGGTCTACATAGTTTATAATGGAAGTAAGAGGAGTTTTTATATCATGTGAGACATTTGTAATAAGATCGGCTTTTAATCTTTCACTCTTTACCTGCTCATTTATGGCACCCTGAAATCCCTTACTTATATTATTGAGATCCTTTACCACACTTATCTCTCTGCCGGTAAACTCGCTTTCGTCAAGCCTGTACCTTGTATCGCCGTTTGCTATTTCCTTTATTGCCTCCGCAATCTTGTCAAACGCTATTGCAGTCTTATAAACCTTGTTAAATATGACTATATTTATAATAAGGAAGATAATAAAGCATATAAATATGGTGAGTCGACCGAAGAGGCTTTTTACATTGATTGTGGTAAGTAAAAACAGTATAACCACTACAAAGTCCACCAAAATCATAACCAAAAAGTTTGAACCGAGCTTCTTTTTGAAGGTTCTCTTTAACATATAGACCGAAAAACTCTCTTTGATAACCTTTGTATATGAGTTTTTCCACAGAAGTCCCGCCTTGTACTCTCTAAGTATTGAGAATGCAATAGGCAATGTCACAAGATAAATTGAAACATAGTTTAACATCTGACCTGCAAAACTCCATCGTTTCTTTTCAACATATATGTGCATGACTTTATTTATTATGAAATTGTTGGTTGCAGCCAACAGCACAATAACAAAAATCAAGAGCAAAAGCTTCACCTCAAAAGGTATGGCGTCAAACAAGTTGTTCAGCCTTATTCCGTTTTCATTCTCATTATGACCGCAAAAAGCTATAAGATAACCCAAGCTTATTGCCATCAGTATAATACCTATAGTCACGGATACCAAACCTATGGCATAGAGTCTTCTCTGACTTAAATAGTTCACATTGTCAATAGCGTAGACATCCGTTGCCGTATAAAGAGTGTTAATTGCAATATATACTTTATAAGGTTTTTGAAGCTTATCGGTCATCTTTTCAGCCAAAAAGGACAGTTCATTCGGTACTTTGTCCATATTTGTCTCCACCTGCATACCCTGTGAAGATGTTATTGCAAACTTACCGTAGTCATATACCGTCTTTACATTCAACAACCTGTCGTTGGTGTACAAAACATCACTGTACTCAAGTCTGTATCTGAAATTGGAAGGCTGTACCACAAATCTTTCATACGCCTCATAGTACTTGGACAACAGACCTATACTCTCGGTTATAGCAGTCTTCATACTCATATATGCATCACCCGGCTCCAATATACTTGAATCGTTGGCGTAGGTTCTGTAGTTTACAAAGTATGATGTATCTTCTATTTGATTTACCAGATTTTGGTCTGTAACACTCAGTTTATAATGTTCATCAATATAGTATCCGTGTCTTTTTGCATACTCTATAATCGAGCCGACAGTAAAATCCACATCGTTGCTCGGACCCATATTCAAACCGAATATCTTCTTATTTATATCGAACTTCCCGTCGGTTTCAAATACATCCTTTAATTCGGCATACGAAAAAAGCAATGAAATATCCGAATCCACCTGCTTCATAAATGCCGGCGAATCATCATAATTCTCGGAATTCAGCCACAGCAGACCCTTATTAAAATTATCATTGCAATATATTATGGAAATACCTATCACAAACAGGGCAAAGGCCGTCAAATGCAATACCACTGCCCAAATTTTCAATCTGGCTTTTGAAAAAAATATATTTTTATCCATGCTTTTCAATCTTATATCCTACTCCCCATACCACTTTTAAGTATCTCGGTTCTTTAGGATTTATCTCAATCTTCTCTCTGATATGTCTTATATGTACAGCAACCGTATTGTCGGCACCTATAGCTTCTTCATTCCAAATCTGCTCATATATCTCATCTATTGAGTAGACCTTTCCTGCGTTTTTGGCAAGTAAAAGCAGTATATTGTACTCTATCGGTGTAAGCTTGATAAGCTCGCCCGCCACTACTACTTCCTTTGTCTCATCATCTATCTCAAGGTCACCCACAACCACCTTTTGCGGCTCAGGCATTGACATATTTCCAAGCTTTTTGTACCTGCGCAGCTGACTCTTTACTCTGGCAACCAACTCAAGCGGATTGAAAGGCTTTGTAAGATAGTCGTCGGCACCTATATTTAATCCAAGTATCTTGTCGGCATCTTCCGACTTTGCCGAAAGCATTATAATAGGTATTGTACTGTTTTCTCTTATCTGCATCGTTGCCCTTATTCCGTCAAGTACAGGCATCATTATATCTATTATCAAAAGGTCCACTTTGTGTTTTTCCATCAACTGTATAGCTTCTTCACCGTCATATGCGGTCAGCACTTCAAATCCTTCGCCTGAAAGATAGATTTTAATTGCGTCCACTATCTCTCTGTCGTCATCACATACCAATATCAATTCCATAGTTCCATCCTCTATATATATCTTGACATAATTTTCATTTTGTTTTAGTTTAAAATACAAATTATACGGATTGTTTTATCACAACCTCGGTATCAATTATACCATTTGTTTTCATATAAAAAAACAAAAACTTTGATACAGAGGCTATTATATGGTAAAACTGTTAAAATTTTGTGACTTAAAGGTATTAAAATGGATAGGGATAATTATTTTTTAAAAGAATCCATAAAGCAGGCAAAAAAAGCCATGGCAATAGGTGATGTTCCTATAGGCTGTGTTATCGTATTTGAAGATAAGATAATAGCAAGAGGTTATAACAGAAGAAACAAGGATAAAAGTACACTCTCACATGCTGAAATACTTGCAATGAAAAAGGCCTGCAAAAAAATCGGTGACTGGCGACTGGAAGACTGTACCATGTATATAACACTTGAGCCCTGTCCTATGTGTGCCGGCGCCATAGTTCAGTCAAGGATAAAAAAAGTGGTCTTAGGCGCTATGAATCCGAAAGCAGGATGCGCAGGTTCCGTGCTGAACATCCTGCAAACCGACGGATTCAACCATAAGACCGAAGTTGAACTTATATCATGTGAATCGCTTAGAAACGAATGTGCATCGCTTTTAAGTTCTTTTTTCAAATCACTGAGGCAGGCAAAAACAAAGTCTGAATAATATTACTGATTGACAAGTTTTACATCCTTTAATCTGCCGTAAGTATTTTGACCCTCTTCATATGTCTCAAATACACCTTCCACTGTGACCAAGGCTTCTTCATCAGGACAATTTTCATGCCTGTTCATGCTCTCATCCGCCCAAAGAAGTTCTAGGCCTTGTGCACAGCAGGCTGCGGCATCTTTTACCATGCAAAAATGATAGTACTGATCGTTTTCTTTACTGTAAGATGAATAATAATTTCCCGTTACCTTAAAACTCTTTCCTACATATGACTTCGGGTCTATCATCATCTGATATATTGTGGCATATACCATATCCGGTCCCATACTGCTTAAGTCATAATCTACCTGTCCGTCCGCTTTAGTCTCTTCACTTTTTATATCTGCACCGGCTGTCTGCGTGCTGCTTTCTATATTGCTTATATCTGTAGTACTTCCTACATCCGCTTTTTTGGCTCCGCCACATCCTACCAACAGGATACAAGATAATGTTACTATGATTTTTCTCATAAATCCCCCTTATATTTCTATTCCAAATCTTTACTATATATAATATAACTTAGTTATTATTTAACTATAAGTCGAGCTGCTTCCTTTCGCCTCGACTCAAACACTATTATAAATTTTTTTTTGAAAACTGTACATAAAAAAATATCTTATTTTTGTATAGTATATATATTAATTTTTAATAGTGCACAATATAAAAGCGCGTCATTTATTGTTCAATTCTTATTAAAATAAAGTATTCTTCTTTACTCTTATAATATTTTTGCTTACCTAAAAATTTTTTAGATACCTATTGATTTGCTTTGATTAAAGTGCTATAGTATACATACCTAAAAAAAATTTAGGCGTGTAAATTAGAAAGGAGTAGCGATAGTGTTATGAACAGAGATGACTTAACTTTGGAATCTTTAATAATGATTGCACACGGTATTGCAAGACATTTCGGCAATGACTGTGAAGTATGTATTCACGATTTACAAGCTAATGACCTTGAGCACACTATTTGCTACATCATAAACGGTCATGTATCGGGAAGAAAGATCGGTGACGGTGCTTCAAAGATAGTACTTGAGACTCTTGAGGCTTTAAAAAAGGGTGATAATGTAAGTGATCACCTCGGCTATCGAACACATACATCCGACGGCAGAATCTTAAAATCTTCCACTATCTTTCTAAAGGATGAAAGCGGTAAGTACAGATTCATACTCGGTATAAACCATGATATGACAGATTTCATAAATGCTCAATCAGCGCTATCCAATATAGTAGAAAATATCGAAGCTGCAGGCGAAGATATTTACGGTCAGATTCCTCTAAGTGTGAACGACCTGCTCGACAATCTGATTGAACAAAGCGTAAAGCTTGTTGGAAAGACTCCCGCTCTTATGACAAAGGATGAAAAGGTAAAGGCAATCAAATTTTTACAGGATGCCGGTGCCTTCCTTATTACAAGGTCCGGAGATAAGATTTCTCAATTTTTTGGAATTAGTAAGTTTACACTGTATAGCTACATTGATCAAGCAAAAGCAGTGGATGAATAAGCATTTTGCTTAACAATTTTAGGAGGTTTAAATTTCATGTCACAACTAAAATGGGTAATTAACAATATGCCCAAAACAGACGATGCTAATCTTCCGATAATGTCGGTTGAAGAGGTGACTAAGGCTAAAGCTTTTCATGAAAGCTTCCCTCAGTACAGCGAGACACCTTTAGCTGATTTGAAGGAGATGGCTAAGTTCCTCGGTTTAGGCGAGGTTAAGGTTAAGGATGAATCTTACAGATTCGGTTTGAATGCATTCAAGGTTCTTGGCGGTTCATATGCAATTGCTAAGTACATAGCTGATGAAATGAATGTAGATGTATCGGAATTACCTTATTCAGTTCTTACATCTGAGGAGTTTGCAAAGAAATTCAAACCTGCTACATTCTTCTCCGCTACAGACGGTAACCACGGTCGTGGAGTGGCTTGGGCAGCAAACAAGTTACATCAGAAATCAGTAATCATAATGCCTAAGGGTTCTACACAGACAAGACTTAACAATATCAAAGCTGAGGGTGCTGATGCATGGATTTCAGATGTAAACTATGACGAATGTGTTCGTGAGGCTGCAAAGCTTGCCGCTAAGGTTGAGCACGGTGTTGTAGTTCAGGATACAGCTTGGGAAGGTTATGAGAAGATACCTTCATGGATAATGCAGGGTTACGGTACTATGGCTCTTGAGGCTGACGCTCAGTTTGCAAAGAGACCTACTCATGTATTTGTTCAGGCAGGTGTAGGTTCACTTGCAGGTGCAATGGTAGGTTACTTTGCCAATAAGTACAAAGAGAACCCTCCAATCATGGTAGTTGTTGAAGCTGAAGCTGCAGCATGTCTTTATAAGGGTGCTAAAGCTGCAGACGGTAATATAAGAATCGTAGACGGAGATATGGATACAATCATGGCAGGTCTTGCTTGCGGTGAGCCTAATATCACATCTTGGGATATCTTAAAGAACCATGTAACATGCTTTATAGCTGCAGAAGATGAAGTAGCTGCCAGAGGTATGCGTATGTTAAACGCTCCGTTAAAGGGAGATCCTCAGGTACTTTCAGGTGAGTCCGGAGCCGCTCCGTTCGGTGCTCTCGCTACTATTATGATGGACGATGAATACAAGGAGCTTAGAGAGAAACTAAACTTAACTAAAGATTCAAAGGTATTACTTTTCTCAACCGAGGGCGACACAGATCCGCAGCGTTGGAGAAATATTATCTGGGAAGCTAAGGAAAGATAAGATATAGTTGTTATTTTTTAAAGGAGGAACAAAACAATGGGTAAATTATCAAAAGAAGAGTTGGAAAAGATTAAATCTTTAGCTGAAGGCTACAAGGCTGATATGACAGCTTTCCTTCGTGCTATAGTTGCAAATCCGGGCGAGTCATCTGACGAGGCTGCTCACGTTGCTACAATTAAGGCTGAGATGGAAAAGGTAGGATTTGACGAGGTTAAGGTGGATCCACAGGGTAACGTTATGGGATTCATGGGATCAGGCAAGACTCTTATCGCTTTTGACGGACATATTGATACAGTAGGTATCGGAAACAGAGACAACTGGAACTTCGATCCGTATGAGGGATTCGAGGATGATGAAGAAATCGGCGGTCGTGGTGTTTCAGATCAGCTTGGCGGTACAGTTTCTGCAGTATATGCTGCAAAGATCATGAAGGATCTCGGACTTCTTAACGACAAGTATCGTGTAATGGTTGTAGGTACAGTTCAGGAAGAGGACTGTGACGGTCTTTGCTGGGAGTATATCTACCATGAGGATAAGATCAGACCTGAGTTCGTTGTATCTTCAGAGCCTACAGATGGCGGTCTTTACAGAGGACAAAGAGGACGTATGGAGATCAGAATCGATGTTAAGGGTGTTTCTTGCCACGGTTCAGCTCCTGACAGAGGTGACAACGCTATCTACAAGATGGCAGATATCTTAAGAGATGTTCGTGCGCTTAACAACAACGGTGATGCAGAGTCTACAGAGATCAGAGGTCTTGTAAAGATGCTCAATCCTAAGTACAACGATCAGTGGAAGGAAGCAAGATTCCTTGGTAGAGGAACTGTTACAGCTTCTCAGATCTTCTTCACATCTCCTTCTCGTTGTGCAGTAGCCGATTCTTGTGCAGTATCTCTTGACAGAAGAATGACTGTAGGTGAGACTTGGGAGTCATGTCTTGAGGAAATCAGAGAACTTCCTGCAGTTAAGAAATACGGCGATGATGTAGTTGTAAGTATGTACAACTATGACAGACCTTCATTTACAGGTGTTGTATATCCTATCGAGTGCTACTTCCCTACTTGGGTACTTCCTGAGGATCACAAGGTTTGTACAAGTGCTGTTGCAGCTTACAAGGATCTCTTCGGTGATAAGAGAATCGGTAATGCTAAGACTACACCTGAGCGTGAGGTTAGACCGCTTCTTGACAAGTGGACATTCTCTACAAACGGTGTTTCAATCATGGGTAGAAACGGTATCCCTGTAATCGGATTCGGACCTGGAGCAGAAGCTCAGGCTCATGCTCCAAACGAGATCACATGGAAGAAAGACTTGGTAACTTGTGCGGCATTCTATGCAGCTCTTCCTGCTTACTACTGTGACTAATCTTTATAGATTGTATTTTGATAGATTATAATCCCCGATACACAGTTTATCCGGGAGTGTAACAGAATTGTATATTATAAAAACTAAAGCAATGCTTTTAAAATAAGGAGTTTAAAAAATGTCAAATTTCAAGAATTTAGTTGAAAAGTTAAAAGGCCTAAAGACACAGGATATGTTCATGAACGATTTCTTCCTTACATGGGAGAAGACAGACGACGAGCTTAACGCTGTATGGACAGTTGCAGATGCACTTCGTGATTTAAGACAGAGAAACATCTCTACAAAGGTATTTGATTCAGGCCTTGGAATTTCACTTTTCCGTGATAATTCTACAAGAACAAGATTCTCTTTCGCTTCAGCTTGTAACCTTTTAGGTCTTGAGGTTCAGGATCTTGACGAGGGTAAGTCACAGATCGCTCACGGTGAGACAGTTCGTGAGACAGCTAACATGATCTCTTTCATGGCTGACGTTATCGGTATCAGAGATGATATGTACATCGGTAAGGGTAACGCATATATGCACGAGGTTGCAGATTCTGTTGAGGCAGGATACAAGGACGGCGTTCTTGAGCAGAGACCTACTCTTGTAAACCTTCAGTGTGATATTGACCACCCTACACAGTGTATGGCTGATGCTCTTCATGTAATCCATGAGTTCGGCGGTATTGAGAACCTTAAGGGTAAGAAGATTGCTATGAGCTGGGCTTATTCACCATCTTACGGTAAGCCTCTTTCAGTTCCGCAGGGTGTTATCGGTCTTTTCACAAGACTCGGTATGGATGTTGTTTTAGCTCATCCGGAAGGTTATGAGGTAATGCCTGAGGTTGCTGAGGTTGCTAAGAAGCAGGCAGCTGAGTGTGGCGGTAAGTTCACTATCACAAACGATATGAAGGAAGCATTCAAGGATGCAGATATCGTTTATCCTAAGTCATGGGCACCGTTTGCAGCTATGGAGAAGAGAACAAACCTCTATGCAGAGGGCGATTCAGAAGGAATCAAGAAGCTTGAGAAAGAACTTCTTGCTCAGAATGCAGAGCACAAGGATTGGGCATGTACAGAAGAAATGATGAAGCTTACAAAGGACGGTAAGGCTCTTTATCTTCACTGCTTACCTGCTGATATCACAGGCGTTTCTTGCAAGGAAGGTGAAGTTGACGGTTCAGTATTTGACAGATACAGAGATCCTCTTTACAAAGAAGCAAGCTTCAAGCCATATGTTATCGCTGCTATGATCCTTCTTGAGAAGTTCAAAGATCCTGCTAAGGTTCTTGAGAAACTTGAGGCTCGTGGACAGGACAGAATCCTTTCAGAATAATATAAGTCAAAGGACTTATCCATGTGGCAGTAGTTAAATATAGACAATCATTTCACTGCTGCCTATAAACCAAAAGGCAGGTCACAAAAACCTGTCTTTTTTTTAACATTTCCTAGAAATTTTATTAAGGGGAGATTTTATGACAAAAAAATTCAAAAGCAAGATTGTAATCGCTCTTGGCGGTAATGCCCTCGGCAACAACCTGAAAGAACAGATGGTAGCTGTAAAGACAACCGCAAAGGCTATCGTGGATTTGATTGAAGAAGGCCATGAGGTATTGATTGTACATGGTAACGGTCCACAGGTCGGTGTAATCAACAATGCTATGACGGAGTAT
Source organism: Lachnoanaerobaculum sp. (assembly GCF_057250505.1). NCBI lineage: Bacteria > Bacillati > Bacillota > Clostridia > Lachnospirales > Lachnospiraceae > Lachnoanaerobaculum > Lachnoanaerobaculum sp. Next base: position 83,847 of record NZ_DBHIEQ010000005.1, read on the forward strand.
GCTCATTCTACAGACTCGGATCCTACTCCACTGTCAGTATGTGTTGCAATGAGTCAGGCATATATCGGTTATGATATTCAGAACGCTCTTCACGAGGAGTTCTTAAACAGAAATCTTGAAGTTCCGCCTATCGCTACAGTAGTAACTCAGATAAGAGTTGACGAAAATGATAAGGCATTTGAGAATCCTTCAAAGCCTATCGGTAAGTTCATGGGCAAGGACGAAGCTCTTGCGGCTGCAGGCAGCAGAGGTTGGATTGTTAAAGAGGATGCCGGCAGAGGTTACAGAAGAGTTGTTGCTTCTCCTGCTCCGAAGGAAATCATAGAGCTTTCAGCTATTAAGTCTATGGCTGATGACGGACAGGTTGTTATCTGCTGCGGCGGTGGCGGAATCCCGGTTATTTCAAACGGTAAGCATCTTGCAGGTGTACCTGCAGTAATAGATAAAGACGCTGCTGCTGCTCTTCTTGCAAAGAATGTAGGTGCAGATACTCTTATCATCCTTACAGCTGTAGAAAAAGTTGCTATAGGTTACGGTACGGAAAATGAAAAATGGCTTGATAATCTCAGCACAAAAGAAGCATTAAAGTATGCTGATGACGGTGAGTTCGCTCCGGGATCAATGCTCCCTAAGGTACTTGCTGCAGTAGACTTTGCTTCATCAGGCGAGAATAAGACTGCTGTGATAACATTGCTTGAGAAGGCTAAAGATGCCATCAACGGCAAAACCGGTACAAAAATTGTTGATTGATAAGGAGAAATATTATGAGCAATCAAACAACAAAGCAGTATGCTTCAATATTTGAAATGGATGGATTCCCAAAGCTTACAGAAGCTATTCCACTTGCACTTCAGCACGTCGTAGCTATGATTGTAGGCTGTATTACACCTGCTATTATCGTAGCAAATGTTGCTCAGGTTTCTGAGGCTGACAGAGTAATTATGATACAGGTTTCACTTGTGGTTTCAGCTCTGTCTACATTCTTACAGCTGTTCGGTATAGGTACCAAAACATTCAGAATAGGTGCAAAGCTTCCTATGATTATCGGTATAAGCTTTGCATATGTTCCAAGTATGACAGCTATTGCAGGTACTTCAGGTATCTCCGCAATACTTGGCGCACAGATAGTCGGCGGTATTATCGCTGTTATAGTAGGACTTTTTGTTAAGAGTATTCAAAAGTTCTTCCCGCCTCTTGTAACAGGTACTGTAGTATTTACTATCGGTCTTTCACTTTACTCTGTTGCTGTAAACTATATGGCAGGCGGTGTAGGTAAAGACAACTACGGTTCAATACAGAACTGGGCAATCGCTTTAATCACACTTATTATAGTTATAGGATTAAACAACTTCGGAAAGGGCCTTGTAAAGCTTGCATCAATCCTTATTGCGATGATTATAGGTTATATAATAGCTCTTTGTACAGGTATGATTAATTTCTCATCTGTTGCAAGTGCAGGTTTATTCTCACTTCCACAGCCTTTACATTTCGGAATAACATTCGATCCTGCAGCTTGTGTAGCAATCGGACTTCTGTTTGCTATCAACTCTATTCAGGCTATCGGTGACTTCACAGCTACCACAAGCGGTGCTATGGACAGACTTCCTACAGGTGATGAGCTTAGAAGCGGTATTATAGGTTACGGTGTTACAAATATAATCGGTGCCCTTCTTGGTGGACTTCCTTCAGCTACATACTCACAGAATGTAGGTATTGTAACTACAACAAAGGTTATCAACAGAGTTGTACTCGGACTTGCAGGTGTCGTAATACTTGTAGCGGGACTTATACCTAAGTTCTCAGCACTGCTTACCACTATTCCGTTGTGCGTACTCGGCGGTGCTACAATATCGGTATTTGCTTCAATAGCAATGACAGGTGTGAAGCTTATCTTCACAGAGAAGATGGACTTTAGAAACTCTTCTATCGTAGGTCTTGCAGTAGCTCTCGGTGTAGGACTTTCACAGGCACAGGAGTCACTTGCCGCATTCCCTCCGGCATTCACAACCGTATTCGGTAAGAGCCCTGTAGTTGTTGCAACTATAGTAGCTATCATATTGAATGTAGTACTTCCAAAGTCAAAGGATACAAAGTAATACATTAAAATATTCGAGCTGTCGCATGCGACATTACCCCAAAAAGTTGAAATTTTTTAGCGTAGCAGTTTATATAGCTGCCACGCTATTTTTGTGCAGCCAATAGCCTAAACTCGTATTGTACCGGACTTAGCCATTCTGGTTTTTCTTTAATTCTTTGTTCATTGTAATACTTTATGCATGTTCGATTTCTGACTTTAACTCATCATAGCTATAGTAAATAACACCATGATATATTTCTTGTTTTATTAATCCAAAGAAGTTCTCAATAACAAAGTTATAATGACAGTTTTCCTTACGAGACATGCTTTAGAAGATTCTTTCTTCCTTGAGAGGATTAGAGGGTGATTGTCAATTCCATAGCTTATAATTTCACCATTACACATATCCATAAATAGATCCGGATAAAGCTTATGCTTTGTCATGTTAACTTTAGCATTAATCTCCTAATACTTAAACTCTGTAGTATCTGTTGTAATCTTCTGACGTGGTACATATGTGCTAAATCGTCTCCTTTACTGTATATAAGGTACTTGGTACACTTAACAATTCATCTGATAGAATTGTGGAAGCTATATCAATAGACGAGTTTAAAGGTAAGGCCGGAACCGAAAAGTATCAAACTATTGTTGTGGACCCTATAAAACACAAGGTACTTGACATCCTCTACCCAAGGAAAAGTCTTTCATAGATATGGCTAAAACATACTTTCCAAACGCTAAAATAGTTGTTGACAGGTACCACTTTATAAGGCGGGTATATTGAGCTCCGGAGAATGTAAGAAAGAATGTAAAAAAAACATGTCAAAGACTCTTAGAAGGTACTATAAGTGAAGCAGACACATTATTACGGCGAGAAAATCAAATCTGTCTAAAGAAAATAAGGCGGCACTTAATCTAATGTTAGAGTATTCAGAATACTTAAGGAAAGCACAATTCATAAAAGAGTTTAATGCGGCAATCACAGCATTCAGAAATAATTACAAATACATCTTAAATTCACTTATGTATCGGTACATATAAAATAGACCTACAAAAGTATTTAATAACAAGACAAATGTACTTAAAAGAATATCTTATGGTATGCATAACTTTACCTATTTTAGTAATAAAATTTTAATGTCGACAGCCTAAAAAATGAATGTGGACGAGGTCTTTTTTTGCAAAAAATATTTATCAGGCTTTAAATATTATACTGCCCGGCAAAAGGGTAAGTTCAAAAAATTCCAAATATAAAAAAGTGGGCTGAAAAATCAACCCACCCCAACAATTGACATAGAACCTAAAAATTTGGGGCTGTCAAATGTGACAGCCCCATTTTGGAATATGAAGTTTTTATATAAAAATTAGTATTTGTATTTGGCTTATACAAAGCTAATTTTTAATCTCTGATAGCTTTACCTTTCTATCTTCATTAAGAGATAACGTTAGAGCATCTGCAGTTGCAATAGCGGCTCTTGCCGCTTTTCCTGTAAGTAACGGCATAAACTCGTCACTGACAGGTGTTCCATGTAATACATCATTAAAGAATTTCATTTCATTTTTCATAATGCTGTGGAGCCACATAGGCGGTTTTTTACCCGGCTTTCCATACATTATGGCTCCATCCATCTCAGTCCCATGATAAATTCGTGTACGATCATCATCCTCTTCTTTTGATTCATGTACTAAAAAATGTTCTATCTTGTCTCCAACCCTTAGAGTACCTCCACAATCATACATATCTATTCTTATAGCACCTTTAGTACCCTGAATTAATACATAATGTTCAGGCCAACGGAATGCCGACCCATACTCCAGTACTGCAAATTTTTTATTTGGAAACTCAAGACTTATAAACAGCATATCATCTTCATCACCAAACTCTTTTCCCTGATGTGCAACATTTCCACCAATCATCGTCACCTCTTCAGGTTCACCCATTATAAACTGAATGCAATCAAGTTCATGTATATGATGGTACAGATGACCACCGGACTTTTCACGTATTTTTTTCCAACTTATACTCTCCTGTGGTTCTTCCCATCCATTCCTTGCTGAATGGCAATATAGTACATCTCCAATAATACCTTCATTGATAAGCTTCTTAGCATGCCTTACACCGTTAAAAAAGTTCATGACATGACCTGCCATAAATCTTACACCATGCTCTTCACAAGCCTTAACCATTGCATCACAATCACTATATGACAATGCAATCGGCTTCTCACAAAATACATGAACACCATGCTTTGCCGCTTTTATAACAGGTTCTTTATGTAAATAATTTGGTGATGCTACAATAACCGCATCAACATCACTTCTACTATACAATTTATCCAAGTCTGTTTCAACATCACAATTCAACTCTTTTGCTATTTCTACAGCATTATTTGGGTCAAATACTGCAACAACTCTCGCATTTTCCTGCTCATTCATTATCCTACCAAGCTCAGCACCAAAATATCCGGTACCTACAAGTGCATACCCTATTCTTTTCATTATATTAATAATCCTCCAATTTTACTTTACTGAACCTTCCGTCATGCCACCTGCTATATACCTTTGTATGAATGTAAAGAATATTACAGATGGAATTACAACTATTGTAGATGCTGCCATCATACTTCCCCAATCAAGAATTTCAGCTCCCTGTAAAGACTTCAGTGCTACAGAAACTGTCATCAAATTCGTGCTGTTTATCAAGATCAAAGAATATAAAAATTCATTCCAAGCATTTATAAAAGTATATATTGCTGTCGCTACAATTCCCGGAGCTACAAGAGGCAATACTATTCTCACAAATGTAACAAGCTTATTTGCCCCATCAACTCTTGCCGCTTCTTCTATTCCTATAGGAACCGTTTTAAAAAATCCTACAAGCATCCAAACTGCATAGGGTACACTAAATGACAAATATACTATTATAAGTCCCACTCTTGTATTGGTAAGTCCAAGTTTTGCCATCACTAGGGAATAAGGGATTGCAAGGAGTATAGGTGGAAACATATATGTAGTAACCAAAACCCTCGACATAATATTCCCAAACTTCGGGAAAAATCTCACAATTCCATATGCAGCCATAGAAGATACAGTTATCGCAATAAACGTTGTTATCAAAGCTATTATCAAACTGTTTCCGATATTAACTGTAAATCCTAAATTATCTATTACATTCTTATAATTGACCAAAGTAAATTCTTTAGGTAAAAAAGCTGTAGGGTTAGAAGTCAACTCTCCGGATTCCTTTACTGAAGAAAGTAATACCCACACTAAAGGAAAAAAAGCTATAACAGATAAAATTACAAGATATATATGACAACACAAACTTCCAATTTTTTCTTTTAGTCTTCCCATTATTACTTATCCTCCTTTTCCCACCTATCTATAACTTTAAAATATAATGTACAAACAATCAGTAAGAATATAAGTAACAGCATCGTTACAGCTGATGATTTCCCTAAAAGCTTTGTACCCCAACCCATATTGTAAGCATATATCGGTACTGTAGTAGTTGCATTTGCAGGTCCACCACCTGTTATCAAATATATTAAATCAAAGTTGTTAAACACCCAAATAGTCCTCAAAACAACCAGCAGCCCAACAACAACTTTAATATGCGGCAATGTGATATGTTTAAATTGCTGCAATTTACTTGCTCCGTCAATTTGTGCCGCTTCGTACTGATCTGTAGGTATAGTTTGAAGTGCTGAAAGCACATTCACCATAATCATTGGTGCACCAAACCATATATTTATAAATATAAGTGTTCCAAAAACAAGGTTTCCATCACTTAAAAACTGTGGTAAATTTGATGCTAACCCTAGATTTACAAGTAAGTTTGGAATAAATCCCGATACACCGTTTAAAATCCACTTCCATGCAAGTGCTATAACGATAGACGGAAAAGCCCATGGAATGATAAGTAATATCCTATAGACACCTTTAAAACGCTTCACCTTATGTAATGCCAAAGCTGACGTGAAACCGATTATTATCTGACCTAAAAGTGAACATACTGTCCATAGTATTGAAATTAGAAAAGCCTTGTAAAAACCTACATCCGATAATATTGATATATAGTTCTTGAATCCGACAAATTTATAACTATGCTTTGTTAGATGTTTTGTTGTTAAGCTAAAATATGAACTTGAAAAAATAGGATAAATAAGCAAAGCTCCTACAATTATCAAAGCCGGGAGTACAAATAACCACCTTGAATAATTAGATTTTATTTTATCTCGCATCAGTTACCTCTCCTTTCTTAAAAAATGCCCCATCTCTTTCTAAATGGGGCATTCAAATTCACTATTGAACTGAGGCAAATATCTCATTTAGCTTATCTTCTGCGTTCTTAGCTGCTACTTTAACATCTGTTCCATTTGTTATAATATCCTGGAACATTCCCTCTATTATACCTTGCGATGTCAGAAGCCCTGCTTGTACACTAGGTCCATGTTCAAATCCAATTGCTGTACCTCTTTTTACTGCGTCCTCAATAACTTTCTCTTCATCCGCAAACTTTTGTATAGTTTCATTAGATTTATACTTTTCCGAATCTGAAATACCTGTTATAGCCGGAAGCATTCCAACCGGTGTTGCCGCTAAAAATTCAGTATAAGTATCTGTATCATATAGTGTTTTCATAAATGCCTTGCATATTTCCGGATGTTCTGATTTAGCCCACACTACCATAGGTATATTAGAAGTTTCAGCACCGTAATCCGGATCATCAGCCTTCATCTTAGGCAACGGAGCACATGAAATCTGATCTACTAATTCCGGAGAGTTGGTCTTTACACCTGAAATCTGAAATCCGCTATTAAAATCAAACGCCGTCTTTCCTTGATAATATAAGTTGGCTTGATCAAGCACTGCATAGTTTACAGAATCTTTCGGCGAGCAGTTCTTATAAATATCCAGCCAAAAATTAATTCCTGCTATAGCTTCGTCACTTGTAAGATTTGCCTTTAAATCATCTGTCAAAAGACTACCACCTGCACTACGAACATAGAAATTTAAAAACCTTGTTGCCATTAAATCATTAGAACCACATGGAAATGAACATCCATATACACCATCCTTTGTAAGAGCTTTTGCTGCTGTAGCAAACTCATCCCATGTCTTAGGAACATCAAGATTTGCAGCCTTAAGTAAATCTTTCCTATACCACATAACCTGTGCATGTGAATATAGAGGTATTGAATAGCATTTTCCATCCTTCTCCCCTTCAGAAAGTGCAGTTTTTGCAAATTTATCTCTTCCGATATCATCAATAAGATCATCTACCGGAATTACCGCCTCTGAATCCATCATCTCTACCACATGACTCGGTAACGCTGTACTCATATCCGGAACATTTCCTGACGCAAGTCCGGTTGTCCATTTTGTATAGAAATCTCCCCATGAAAAAGTCTCTATATTTATTTTAACCTTTGGATTATCCTGCATAAATTTATCTGCTGCTTTTTGTATAACCTCTAATCTAGGTCCCTGTGTAAAAGAATGCCAAAAAGTAATCTCACCATCTAACTCTTTGGCTTCTTGACTACTTGTATCCGTTCCGGTTGATTTAGTACTTTGCTGACCACCACAACCGACTAATGTTGATGCAACTAATACTGCTGTTAACAATCCGTTTAAAAATCTTTTCTTCATTATTCCCTCCATATAAACTATATTATTATCACAACTAAAAATATTTTTACGCTCATTTGTGATAATTGTTCTTGATGATGATATTATATTATATTTTTTATACTAATTCTATAAAATCTAGACTTAAAAATAGCATAATACGCTTATGTTATAATCTTATCAATATATTTTAGCACAAAAATAAAACAGATATTCTAGATAAAATAATTCTAAAAATATCTGTTTTTATACTTTAAAATATGTTTTTTTCACTTATAAATAGCATAATAGTCTTATAATCTTATTCTTTTGCAGCTAATCTATACTGCCTTGGCGTATACCCAAATGCTGCCTTAAATTCTCTAATAAAGTAATTAGGATCATTATATCCTATGCTGTATGCAATATCACTTATGGAGACATTACTGACTAACAACTTCCTTGCTGCTGTAGTTAATTTTAAGTCCTTTATATATTCCATTGGTGATTTACCTACCTGTTCTTTAAACAAGGCACTAAATCTTTGTTTACTAAGTTCTGCCATATCTGCGAGTCTCTGTGGACTATATTCTTCCGACGGATGTAGAATCACATAGTCTAATACAACCTGTATTCTGCTGTCCATCTTTGTAGTAGCTTTTTTTATTCTATTTACCAAACTTTCAAATGAATACTCATCTGATTTCATCAGCTTCAATGCATGATCCGGATACATTATATTCGACTTTTCTATCAAATGTCCTATTAATAGTTCCATATATCCTCTTACAAAAAACATTCTTGCCGGATCCTCTTCTTTTATATAATGGTATATCTTCTCAAAGAAAATTTTCTCGTCCGCCCCATCTATAACATTCGGTATACCATAGTAGTCCTTCAAAAAATCTCCACCTTCAAAATACACCGAGTTTGTAAACCGTATACTTGTAAACGAAAAATTTTCACTTGTAGTATAACATGAAAGCCTACTTCCTTTTGGAATGTACACTATTTGAGATTTACTAACAACAAATTCTTCATCATCTATAAAAAAAGTTCCACTACCAAATTCTATATATCTAAGCATATTATAAGGTACTATACTTTCAGGATAAACCCAATTTTTTCCAAAAGAATATGTATCAATATACAAGAAGTTAAACCTTATATTGTCAAACATTCACTATCACCTTCGTTCACTACTCTTTAATTGTATTATATAAAATATCATTCTTTCATTCAATAAAAATATATGATACTGAAATACTGAATAAACCAAACTTACTATAATATTTGTAAGTATCTTCTAATACCTTTACATACTTAATATCGCAATAACTTTTATACCCGATATACAAACTTTATGAAATCTTATTCATTCCCTACTGGACTTAAATACTATATCAATGTATACTTTACTAAATAATATTTGCCGGCGGCAAGTATTTAGCTGAAAGGAGAGAGTGTATGGAGATACCTTACAAGATTTATTTGGAAGAAAGCGAGATGCCGAAGTATTGGTACAATATGAGAGCCGATATGAAGAACAAGCCGGCTCCGCTTTTAAATCCGGGAACACATAAGCCTGTTACTGCCGACGAGTTGTCACATGTATTTTGTAACGAGCTTGTAAAACAGGAGCTTGACGATACTACAGCATTTTTTGAGATACCTGAAGAAATCAGAACATTTTACAGAATGTACAGACCTGCTCCGCTTGTCAGAGCATACTGCCTTGAGAAAAAACTCGGCACACCTGCAAAGATATACTACAAATTTGAAGGAAACAATACCAGCGGAAGCCATAAGTTAAACTCTGCTATAGCTCAAGCCTACTATGCTAAGGAGCAGGGACTTAAAGGAGTTACTACAGAAACAGGTGCAGGACAGTGGGGTACGGCACTTTCTATGGCATGTGCATACTTTGACCTTGACTGCAAGGTATACATGGTTAAGGTATCTTATGAGCAAAAGCCTTTTAGACGTGAGGTAATGAGAACCTACGGCGCTTCAGTAACACCTTCACCTTCTATGGAGACAGAAGTAGGAAGAAGAATCCTCGAAAAGCATCCGGGAACTACAGGAAGCCTCGGCTGTGCCATCTCAGAGGCCGTAGAAAAGGCTACTACAAGTGAAGGCTACAGATATGTACTTGGAAGTGTATTAAACCAGGTACTTTTACACCAGTCAATTATCGGACTTGAGACTAAGGCCGCACTTGATAAGTACAATATCAAGCCTGATATCATTATAGGCTGTGCAGGCGGAGGTTCAAACCTTGGCGGACTTATCTCTCCGTTTATGGGTGATAAGCTCAGAGGAGAAAGCGATGTAAGAATACTCGCTGTAGAGCCTGCATCATGTCCAAGCTTTACAAGAGGAACATTTGCATATGACTTCTGTGATACAGGTATGATGACACCTCTTGCAAGGATGTATACACTTGGCAGTGATTTCATTCCTTCCCCAAGCCATGCAGGCGGTCTAAGATACCACGGTATGAGTTCTACACTCTCACAGCTTTATCACGACGGATATATGGAAGCAATTTCCGTAAACCAGACCGATGTATTTAAGGCTGCAGAGTACTTTGCAAGAACAGAGGGTATACTCCCTGCTCCTGAGAGCTCACATGCTATCTATGCCGCTATTGAAGAAGCAAAGAAATGTAAAGAGAGCGGTGAAGAAAAGATTATTGTATTCGGACTTACAGGTACAGGTTACTTTGATATGGTAGCTTATGAAAAATTCCATGACGGAAAGATGGATGACAGTGTACCGACTGATGAAGAACTCAAAAAATATGCAGCTATGCTGCCTAAAGTAGACTAAAAAATACTAGCTTTATTTCATAATTTTGTATTATGAAATAAAGCTCATTTACATTCATGTCTCTATTTTATTTATTCTCTATCAAATAATATATGGCACCGATAAGTCCTGCGTCATTTCCAAGTTTTGCAGATACTATTTCAAGACCTTCCGAAAATCTAGGCATTACCTTTTCATGTACCTTTTTACTTAAAGCTTCTATAAACTCTTTTCTGGTGCTTACTCCGCCGCCTATAATAACCTGCTCAGGGTTAAAGATATGGACAAGTGAAATGATTCCAAGTGATATATCATCCACCCACTTATCGACCGCCTGCCTTAAAAGGCTATTTTCATTTAAGGCATCAAATATATTTCTTCCGTTGATATTTTCTTCAAAGTCTTTCGGGAAAGCTGTCGGATTTTCTTTTTGCAGTTTTGAAACACTCCTTACAAGCGCCGTTGTGGAAGCGTATCTTTCAAGACAACCTACATTTCCACACGAACAGCTCTCTCCGTCTCCATGTATCACTATATGTCCTATCTCTCCTGCAAGTCCTCTTTTACCAAGTAAGATTTTATCATCAACTATGATGCCCCCTCCAACTCCGGTACCGATAGTTATAGCCACAATATTTTTATGGCCTCTTCCCGCTCCGATCCATTTTTCACCCAGAGCCGCACTGTTCGCATCATTTATGACTATAGTTTTGGCTGAATATTTCTTTTCAAAGCTTTCCTTTATCTTTGAGCCTACCCAGTTCTTTATATGTCCGGCGCTGCCGATTACCTCGCCTTTTTCAGAATCTATCTGACCTGTAGCAGATACACCTATTCCCGATATTTCTCCAAAGTCAAGTCCGCTTGAAGCCACAAAATACTCCGTTTTTTCCAAAACAGTCTTAAGTATCGGTGTTTCATAACCGTCAAATGAAACCGAGAACTCATCCCTTTGAAGTATATTGCCGTCCTCATCAACAAGCCCGAACTTTGCGGCGGTTCCGCCTATATCAATTCCTAAATATACTTTATTCATCATAAAAATTTCTTCTTGGCATCAACTATCATCTTTGCTGCCGCTTTTGCAATCTCTTTATCGGCATCTGTCAATTCAACAAGCGGCTTTCTTACGCTGCCGATATCAAGTCCCTCGTTGATTCTAAGGACTTCCTTTATCATTGCATACATATTTCCATGACCTGATGTAAGCTTTTCAATGATGTCGTTTACATCGTACTGAATATCTCTTGCTCTCTTAATATCACCGCTCTCTATGCTCTCATTCATTGCAAGGAAAAGCTCAGGCATTGCACCATATGTTCCGCCTATTCCGGCTCCGGCACCTATTACTCTACCTGAAACAAACTGCTCGTCAGGACCGTTAAATACAATGTAGTCGTCTCCGCCGTCTCTTACAAATCCTTGAATATCATATGTAGGCATTGATGAGTTCTTTACACCGATAACATTCTTATTCTCTCTCATCTTCGCATAGAGGCCTCTGCTTAAAGCCACTCCTGCAAGCTGCGGAATATTGTAGATGATGAAATCAGTATTCGGTGCCGCACTGCTGTAATCATTCCAGTACTGCGCAATAGCGTACTCGGGAAGCTTAAAATAAATCGGCGGAATTGCGGCTATAGCATCTACTTTGAGACTTTCGGCATGAGCGGCAAGCTCCATACCGTCTTTTGTATTATTACATGCTATGTGATTTATTACAGTAAGGTCTCCCCTAACCTTCATTACATTTTCAAGAACAACTTTTCTGTCCTCTACACTTTGATATATACACTCACCTGAAGAACCGTTTACATAAACGCCTCTCACCTTTTTATCCACAAAGTACTCTGTAAGCGCTCTTACTCTCTCAGGACTTATCTCTCCCTTTTCATCATAGCAGGCATAAAATGCCGGTATAACACCCTTATATTTATCTAAGTTTCTCATAGTTCCTCCTTATACCAGAGATAATATCAAAAGGGCCAAAATAAATTTGACCCCCTATCAAATATTTATAAGCTTAGAATATCACTCATTGAATAGTTTTTCAATAAATAAAATAATTTTGAAAGTACTTTCAATACTTTCTATGCTTTATCATCTTTATAAACTCAATCCGAAGCCTTTACTGCCATCTATTCCCCCACTCACTTTCTTTAAAACCTACCAAGGCGAAGTCATCTCCTAAGACAATAGGTCTTTTTATAAGCATTCCGTTTTCTGAAAGGAGTTTGAGCTTTTCACCATCACTCATAGTGTCCATTTTTTCTTTGATATTCAGCTCCCTATAGAGCATACCGCTTGTATTAAAAAGCTTCTTTATAGGAAGGCCTGAATACTCCAAAACCTTTTTTAACTCTTCCACACTTGGAGTCTCCTCCACAATATTCTTTTCTGTAAACTCCACATTTCTATCCCTTAACCACTTTCTTGCCTTCACACAAGTTGAACATTTCGGATAATGAAATACTAACATAAAAATCTCCTTTATTATTTTGCAGAAAGCAGCTCTATTACAGCTCCCTTTACAAATTCATTTTCACAGACACTGTAAATTTCACCCATTACTTCAGCTGCATTTTTGGAGTTATACTTTCGTATCACCTCCATTACCTTTGTCTTTAAATCATATTCTATCTGCGCCTTATTTAGAATGTCAAATACTTTGTTTTGTATGCTCTTATGCAAAATATATCCCAAGTTCTTAACTTCAACCTCCAAGGTGGATGTTGTGGAAATTTCGGGCAATCTTATAATCAAAGCATTTTTATTTTCATCATATTCCGTACACAGTGGTATTACAGAACTTTTATCCGATAAAATATTGATCTCGCTTTCACTTCCTACACCGTAGAAATGCAAATTGTATTTTCTTTTTTCTCTTGTTGCATTTTTGTTTCCGGAAACCGGGTGAATCTTAAATATCTGCTTATCGTTTTCATCAATCAGCTCGTACTTTGTATAAGCCCAGTCGGACTCTACATAAGTCTTATACTCCTTTTCGTCCTCCGCAAGGATAAACTCTCCCGACTTACCTGTAAAAATATTCAAATCAAGCTCTAAAGGGCTTTTAATATCATTTGTACTGATATTTGCATCAAGAGGCAAGATACTTCCTGCTCTTGCAAATACGGCGATATCTTCAAGATCCCTATATATTTCAAGCTCACGATTTCCGCTGTATCTTACTCCGCTAAATATATCAAACCATTCACCATCAGGGAGCCATATCTTTGTCTTAGCCAAACCGCTTTCACTGTCAATCTTTTTTGTCACAGGGCAGACTATCAAATCATTTCCGAAGTAATACTCATTTTTATAATTATATACCTTGTCATTTTCAGGTTCATAGTAATACAGCGGCAGTATTAAAGGAAGTTTATCCACATTTGCTCTTTTGTTCATAGTATAAAGATATGGTATAAGTCTGTGACGAAGCCTTAAATATTTCTTTGTTATTCTTTCCGCAATCTGATTGTACTTCCAAGGTTCTTTTCCTGAAAACTCATTGCAGGTACTGTGCAATCTCATTATAGGTGAGAATACTCCAAACTGTACCCATCTTACAAACATCTCGTCGTCTCTTATCCCGTTCATATGTCCGCCGATATCATGGCTCCACCATGCATATCCAATATTTGATGCTGTGGCTGTAAAATACGGCTGAAAATCAAGACTATCCCATGTAATAATAGTATCTCCGGAAAATCCTATAGGATATTTGTGACTTCCCACTCCTGCATATCTTGAAAGTATAAGGCCTCTTCCCTCATCTCTTCTTTCAGAATCCTTATAGTGGAAATAGTTTAAAAGCCATAGCGGATCAAGCCCCTTATGCCCTGAGTTTTCTCCCTGTTGCCAGTCTATCCACCAGTAATCGACTCCCTGCTTTTCAAGCGGATGATGAACATGTTTAAAATATCCTTCTCTGAATTTATCATCGGCAATATCAAAAAGTACAGGTTCTTCCTTTTTAATATCTACACCCGTAAATTCTCCCATATCCTTATAGCAATCTTCATATGCCCTTATACCGTCTGCCGGATGTACATTCAGTAAGACCTTATATCCTCTTGTATGCAGTTCACTTAGAAAATCTTTTGGACTTGGGAAAAGTTCCTTATTCCATGTATAACCTGTCCATCCTGTACCGAATCTTCCTTCCACGTCAGTAATGTGCCAGTCCATATCGATAACCGCCACACTGAACGGAATATCCTCACTGTCAAATCTGTCCATCAACTCCAGATATGACTTTTGAGTGTATTTATAATATCTGCTCCACCAGTTACCAAGTGTAAATCTCGGCAGTAGAGGTAATTCTCCGCTGAGAGTATAGAAATCCTTCAATGCTGTCAAGAAATCAAGTCCATATCCGAAGAAATATAAATCTGTTGCTTCAGGATCTTTTCTTAATTCAAACCCGTCCTTTGTTATAAGCATTGAATTGCTGTCATCCACCACAGACCACATCTGCCTTGACACAATTCCCTCACCAAGCTCTGTTGCTCCGTCTATGGCATCAAGAGTTCTGGTTGTTCCTTTTAAACTCTCATTCTTATCTCCATAATGCCATACACTTGAAGTTGTTCCGTAATTTCCGCTTACATTTATCCTTAAGCCTTCACCTGTGAATTCTTTTTTATCATATATTACTCTTAGATAATCCGTAACTATAACCAGTTTGTCTTCACTGTCTAAAACATCAAATTTTGCTTTCGGGAACATTCTGTTTGTAACAGCCGCCGTCTCTTCATCGACAAATATATTTTTTTTACTGTATTCAAACCTTATAAGTCTGTCGGTAAGAATACTTATTCTATAATTATTCCCTTTAATTATTGAAGCCTCTGCCGCCTTTGTATTTACCATTTTTCTCTCTTTCTATATACAATACTTTTGCAAATCTTCAAAGCTTTCCAAACTGTAACTCACATCACTGAGTTTTTTTGCATCCCCTATTCCTGCAACCTGCATTCCGGCTCTTATTGCCCCCTCTACTCCCGAAGCTGCATCTTCAACAACCAGACATTCATTTGGTAAAAGTTTCAGTCCCATTCCCGCTTTTTCAAACACTTCCTTATCAGGCTTTGAATATTTTATATCATTTCCGTCTATTATAATATCAAAAAAATCAATAAGATTTAACTTTGATAAAATAAGCTTTGCATTTTTACTTGATGAAGCTATTGCCGTCTTATATCCCCTTTGTTTTAAAATATCTAAAGTGTCTTTAACTTTTTTATCAAGGTCTTTCTCACTCATCTCATTTAAAAGTTCTTTATACAGCTCATTTTTTTTATTTGCAAGCTCTTCTTTTTCCTTATCGCTGTACTTTTTATCAGACCTTTCAAGTATTATTTCCAGGCTCTCCATACGGCTTACCCCTCTAAGTCTGTTATTTATTTCTTCATCAAAATATATACCCAAACCGTCTGCCATGTTTTTCCAAGCCATATAGTGATACCTGTCTGTATGGCATATTACTCCGTCAAGGTCAAATATTATACCTTTATATTTTATATCCATTACTTTTATTCAAAAAACCGCTTACTTACGAGCTGTCTTCTCCTTTTATATAAATTTTCGCGCTATTTCCTATGTACTTTTATACCGGCAAAACTCTAAAATAAAAGAGTAAATAACTTAAACTTACTCTGTTATTGTATGTATTTTTCTCAATCCTTCGCTACCGGATACTCATTACAAAGCAGTCTGTACGGCTCTTCGTCCTCTTCTATCTCAGGGAATCTGCCTATACCTTCATAGAATCTGTTATCTATATTGTCATCATTACATTGTGAAACTTCACCTATAAGCACACTTCCGCTTCCCGGCTCCACATGGAACTCATGGTATTGATGCGGCCAGATGGTGATACTCTCTCCCGGCAAAAGTTTTACAAGGCTTCCCGCCTTTACATAGTATGATCTTCCGTCTGAGTTTATAAGTACATCGGAGTCGGCAAGTCCGCCCTTACCGTCATCATTATATACTTTTATAAGAAGTGTACCGCCGCCTCTGTTTATAATATCCTCCGATTTAAACCAGTGAAAATGCATAGGTGCCATCATATCGTCTCTTAAGAATAAAAGCTTCTCCGCATATACCTTTTTATACTTCTCATTATTTCTGTTTCCGTTTCTGAGTGTAATAAGTCCGAAACCTATCTTATCAAAATCTCCAAGTCCGAAGTCGGTGATATCCCATCCGAGCATATTATCTCTTATTTCATCATATTCATGCCCCTTGTTATCCCAATCCTTTGGAGTCCAGTTGCAAAACGGCGGCAGATTAAAGCCGTTCTCCCTTATAAGTTCCTCCATCTCTCTTATGATGCTGTTAATTTGTGATCTTTTCATTCCTTTCCCCTTTCTTGTAACAAATATTTGCTCATTTGTCTTTGCAATATTCTAAGTGCATTTTCTATATCATCTCCCTGATTTAAATTTGAAATCTTGGAGTCCGCCAATGCTATAGCGTCTTCATACCCGCTAAATCTCGGCTTAGCACTACCGTTTTCCAATATTTGACAAATAAGCTTAGAATCGATAATATCTTCATTTTCCTTAAATATATTCTCAGATTCTCTACTCTCCATAACTTCCTTAAGCACAGATGCTACCGGCATATCATTATACAATTTCTGCTGTATCTGTATATCGTAGCTTAAAGTTTTCAAAAATTCCCATGCCTGCTTTTTCTTTTTCGATTTTGCACTTATTGCAACATTCAAGCTGTCAACCATACTTACATTATTCCCTGTCTTTCCTGCCGGCATCGGTATACAGTCCCATGCAAAACCGGTATACTTTTTTATTTTATACGGATAAGATTTATACGTTCTGTATTCTGCAAGTGACATCTGACTGAATGCCACTTTTCCGCTGTCAAACTCCTCCTTTGTTACATTTTGATTGCCGTTCAAATCCTCCAAACTTTTTACAAATCTGATTGCATCCGCTAAGCTTTCTTGATTAAAATATGAATTCTTTCCATCTTCTGTAAACAATGTAACACCGTTTGATAATGCGGCATTTATCCAATCATATCTGTATATTCCGAAATAATCAGGATTCCCATCCAAGTCTCTGTCCAAAGTTACCATCCTGCATACTTTATAAAAGTCCTCAAATGTGTAGTTATTCTCAGGTATATTCAAATGCAAATTTTCGAGTAATGTTCTGTTCACAAACATCAATGTCGGCATCGCTTCATATGGCAGGGCATACCTGTGTCTCTCAAAGACTCCCGAATTTGCAATCTCACTATAGTACTTATTTATATCAAAACTTTTATCACCGTCCACATATCCGTCAAGTTTTTCTATGAGCCCCAGATTTATATAATTTTCAAAATCGTCATCAAGTACCATAAAAACATCCGGCATCTCATCCTTTAGAACTCTTTTTGCCATCCACTCACTGTAATCCTCTTTCGGAATACCGCTCTCATACTTTATCTTTATACCCTTATGCTCTTTTTCAAATTTTTCTATTGCACTGTCAATGACGGAATAACTTTCCTTTACCGCAACTCCCCAGTTACTGCCGTTAAACATGGCAAACTCTACCACTGTTTCTTTAGGTCTGAATTTATAAAAAACTGTACCTAAAACAATAATCAAAAAGGCTATGCCTGTATATATAAATATACCAACTTTTTTTACTTTCACAGCTCACCTCTGCTGATGGACCAAATAGCTAACTGAGTTCTGTCTCTAAGTTCCAATTTATCCAATATATTCGACAAATAATTTCTTACAGTTCCCTCCGAGAAACTTAAGTCCTTGGCAATTTCCTTATTACTTTTACCTTTTGAAACCTCCTTTATTATAGTCCATTCATTTTTTGTAATCATTTTTATATTTTCTACAGGTACATGTATAGTTTCATTATTTACAGCCAATTTTGAGAAAAACTTTAAAACCTTTGAAGCAATATCAGGATTTATCATTGCTTGTCCCTGATATACCGTATTTATCGCCTCAACCAGACTGTCCATACTTATTCCTTTAAGCAGATAACCGCTTGCACCATACTTCAGTGCATTGAATACATATTCATCATCATCAAATGTGGTAAGTATGATTATCTTTATATCGGGGTAACCTTCCTTTATAATCTTTGTACATGACACGCCGTCAAGTCTCGGCATTCTGATATCAAGAAGTATTATATCCGGTCTTTTTTCTCTAACACTTCTTATTACCTCAAGCCCGTCAGACACCGCATCAGTCACTTCTATATCAGGTTTACTGTCAAGGATTATCTTTAAGCTTTCTCTTATCAGTTCCTGATCATCCGCAATTAAAACTTTAACCATATTCCTCTCCCCATCTTATCGGTATCATCGCCTCCACAATAAAGCCGTTCTCACTTCTAAAATTCACCTGTCCTTTTAACATATTTACTCTTTCTCTTATATGTCTAAGGCCAAACCCCGACTCAATCTTTTCACAACCTATTCCGTCATCATGAATAATAAGTCCGATACTCCCGAAGTTTTTCTTTACCATGACTTCTATGTTTTCAGCATTTCCATGCCTTATAGAATTTGTCAAACTCTCCTGTACAATTCTATATATAGCCATCTCCTCATCCTCATCGAACTTTAAATTTATATCCTCACAATTAAATATTATATTTACGCCTGCCACCCTCTTTGTATTCTCAACAAGTTCTTTTATCGCACTTTCCAGATTCAGCCTGTCAGGTGCATCCGGTCTCAGTGAACTGACGCTCATCCTGATATCTTTTATACCGTTTCTGCTTACCTTAGATAACAAATCCAACTGATTTCTAAGCGGAGTCTTCTCATCTCCTGCAAGTGCTATACAGGCATCTATTCCGGCTGCAAGTCCTGTAAGTGTGTGTCCCAAAGTATCATGTATCTCTCTGGCTATACGATTTCTCTCTCTAATCTCTGCAAGTCTTGCATTATCCATTAAGGATCTTTCCAACTCTATATTGGCTTTTTGTAAATCAAAGTTTGCTATTTCAAGTTGTTTATTAAGCTCAATATTTTTCTCTATAATTTCTTCTTTGTTCACTATTATACTGATGCAACAAAGTATAAAACTTACTACCGTCATCAAATTAAGTGCATTGTATATAAAAAATATAACTGTCTGTAAACTTGTACTACAAACCCTTATATATGCTGAAATATCATATATATTTATAAACAGCTTGACTAAATCATGTGTTGTAAACAAATAACTTACGGTTGCAGCTACTATAACTATTGATATATATTTATTTTTCTTCAAATAAATCAGGGCATTTGCAAATGTCCAAAGCAATATTCCGTTGTAATTAAAATTCAACAATATAATACATATCAACTCTAAAATAAACTCAATAATAAATGCTACAAATATTATGTATGTACCATTTAATCTGTTGCTGCTCCTTACACTAAAAGTCAATATAAAACATATAGACGAAATAACTGTAAATATAAATATATGCATTGTATTGCCGGGTATGCTCACAGATCTTGATATAAACAGCTTTGCTTCATGCATATCTATTATTCTTGCCGTGATTATCCATACAAATCCTGAAATCAAAATCATCGTTGTAACGGATATAATAAGCATAAGCTCAAGTATTTTGTTTATTTTTAAGTTTCCTATACTTTTCATATTATTGCCACTTTGATATATCAAATTTAGTTATATTTCCTGCATTTATAAGGTCAACACCTATATAAATATCACTCTCTATATCTTTTTTATTCAAGTAATCATATGCAGTTCTTGCCGCCTCTTTGCCCATAGATATAGGATGCTGTGCTACGGTAGCGGTAAATAACCCCTGCTTTATCAGCTTTTTAGCGTCCGGTGAACCGTCCACCCCGTAAATCAAAAGATCTGTCCCGCTTTTTTCTTTTAATGCCGCCAATGCGCCTATTGCTGTAGGATCATTCATCCCGAAAATTACATCTATTTCCTTGTTGTTTGTCCTCAAATACTCATTCATAGCCTCATTTACAGTTTCTATTTCACTAACGCCGTCTATCTCGTCTACAATTTCATATTCAGGTCTGTTTTTTATAGTATCTATAAATCCCTGTCTTCTTTGAACCATAGATGATGCAATAAGGTTTGCTACAATAAGAATTTTTGCTCCTTCGGGCCTTCTTCTCATCAAATCATTTGCCAACAATACGCCGGCCTGATAATTATCAGACTGAATAGTACTTATCACACCAACTCTGTCATCCACATCCGTATCCAGCAAAATAACCGGAACACCCCTTTTCTTGCATTCATATAATGCACTTTCTATTCCACTCCTGTCCACCGCATTTGCAAACAAAATATCAATACCTTCATTAAGCATATCTATAATTTGTGCATTTTGTCTACTCTGGCTCTGTGCCGGATCCTTTGTTATAAGTATATCACCATTTGCTTCAATGGTATCCCTTAAATTTTCGTTAAGTACGTTAAAATATGGATTATTCATTGTCATATACGTTGATCCGAATATAATTTTCTTATTCCTACTTCTAAACTTTACAAAAAATATCAACAAACACAATAAAAAAACATATGCTAAGAGCATCAAAAATACTCTTAGCTTAGTTTTATCAGTTATTTTCATTATTTACTCTTTTTCAAATTTCTAATATAGTCAATGAACACTGCAAGTAATATAACAACTCCCTTTACAACTGTCTGCCAGAAAGAATTTACATTCATAAGATTAAGTCCGTTGCTGAGTATTCCTATAATCAATGCACCTACCAATGTTCCGCCAAGTTTTCCATATCCGCCCGACATGGAAGTACCGCCTACTACAACCGCCGCTATCGCATCCATTTCGGCACCGTCACCTGCTGTAGGTTGTCCTGAATACATACGAGAAGCCAAAATCACTCCGGCAAGTCCGGCCATAAGTCCTGAATATGTATAAACTAAAAACTTTACCTTTGATACGCTTATTCCTGAAAATCTTGCTGCCAATGTATTTCCGCCAACCGCATATATATATCTTCCTATCTTTGTTCTGTTAATAATAAGTACAGATATAATAAATACAACTATCATTATTAAAACAGGTACCGGTATAATTCCAATATATCCCGCACCGATCCACTGCCACTGTTTTGAAACAACTCGTACAGGGGATCCTCCTGTATATACTCCTGCAAGACCTCTCGCAATATTCATAGTAGCCAATGTCACTATAAACGGAGGTATAGTGGTTCTTGAAATAACAAAACCGTTGAATGCACCTATTATAAGTCCTATAAGTATTCCTATAATCATTGCCGTGGGTATACTCATTCCATATCTTGATACGCAACCTGCCGCAAGTACTCCTGAAAGTGCTATTACGGAACCTACAGACAAATCAATACCGCCAAGTATTATTACCATTGTCATTCCACAGGCAAGAAGCATATTTGTAGATATCTGCCTTAATACATTAAAAACATTTTTTGTTGTAGGAAATGAACTGCTTGTTGCAGGAAACACTGTAAGGAATACTGCAAGCACCAGCAATGCAATTATTATTCCCATATTCTCTTTAAAAAAATTTAACGCCTTTTTCATACAACCTCCTATATAGCGGCCAGTGCCATAATACTTTCTTGTGATATTTCTTCATGTTCTATACAACCTCTTATCATACCTGCCGCCATAACATATACTCTGTCACTCATGTTTATTATCTCAGGTAACTCTGACGATATCATTATGATTGATACACCGCTTTTCACAAGCTCATTCATTATCTTATATATCTCCGACTTTGCCCCGACATCTATTCCTCTTGTGGGCTCATCCAGTATAAGAATCTTCGGATTTGTAGCCAGCCACCTTCCAATCATTACCTTTTGCTGATTACCTCCGGACAGATTTCCTATTATCTGCTCTTGTGACGGCGTCTTAGTATCCATCATATCTATGTACTTCTTAGTTATTTCCGTTTCCTTTTTAACATTCACATTTAAATTTTTTATGAACTCGTCCAATACTTCAATAGTAGTATTATATTTTATATCCTGTATCAGATAAAGTCCTTGCTCTTTTCTGCTCTCAGGCACTAAAGCAAGTCCGTTTTTTATGGCATCTCTCGGATCTTTTATATCAACTTTCTTTCCGTCAATATAAATTGTCCCTGTAACATCCTTTGAAAGTCCGAATATAGCTTCCATTGTCTCACTTCTGCCTGCACCTACAAGCCCTGCAAAACCGATTATCTCACCTTTCTTTAACTCAAAGCTGACGTCTTTTACCTTATTATTATCATTTAAATTTTCTACTTTAAGTACAATATCTTTGGACGGCATAAAGTCTCTAACATAGTAATTGGTCAAAGTTCTTCCAACCATCATAGCTATAAGTTCTTCTTTATTGGTATCCTTTACAACCTTTGTACCTACATATTCACCGTCTCTCATTACGGTTACTCTGTCACATATCTCCTCAAGTTCACTCATCTTGTGTGATATATAGATAATACCAACCCCTTTTTTAGTCAAATCTCTTATAATGTTAAATAGATTTTCTACTTCTCTATCACTTATCGAGGAAGTCGGCTCATCCATGACCAAAATCTTGGCATTTACAGATACCGCTTTTGTTATCTCAACCATTTGCTGCTTTGCTATAGGTAGATCCTTTATAAGTTCTCTTGAATCTATATCCATACCCAAATCATCCAGTATTTTCTGAGCATCCTTTTCCATCTTTGAAATATTTACAGTGAACCCTCTACCGCTTTCTCTGCCCAAATATATATTCTCTGCAACACTCATATATGGTACCAACACAAGTTCCTGATGTATTATTGCTATATTATTATTTGAAGCATCATGTACTGAATCTATAGATACTTTCTTTCCTTCTATCTCTATTTCTCCCTCATCAAGGCTGTATATTCCACCAAGTACTTTTATAAGTGTTGATTTTCCTGCACCGTTTTCTCCAAGAAGTGCATGTACCTCACCTGCCTTCAGATCAAAGTTTACCTTATCTAATGCCTTAACTCCCGGAAAACTTTTTGATATATTTTTCATTCTCAATAAAATATTATCTGCCACTGTTTCACCTGCTTTATTTTCAAAATAAGGCACCCGAAAGGATGCCCAAAATTATAATTGATATTTTTTTCAGCTCATACTTTGATGAGAATATCATTGCCAGCCGTCTGTTCCGTACTGTGCTACATTATCTGATGTAATAAGGAATGTTTCCACAGGATATCTTGCCTCAACCTGTTTTCCTTCCACATAGTCATACATTATCTGAACCGCCTTCTCAGCTATTGAAACCGGAGACTGTGCACCGGTTCCCTCTATCAAGGAATTACCTGATGCAAGCTCTGATTTGATATCCGGTGAACCGTCAACTCCGTAAATCATACATTTTTTGATTCCTGCCGCATTTGCCGCCGCCAAAGCGCCTAAAGCTGTGGGGTCATTTCCGCCAAATATAGCAACTACATCAGGATTTGACTGTAATAAGTCCTCTGCAATACCCATTGCAACTTGTAGATTTCCCTTAGCATCCTGCTGTGCTACGACCTCAAATCCATGGTCCTTGATAGCATCCATAAATCCGTTTGTTCTGTCCACAACCGATTGCATAGTCGGGGAGTCGAGAACTATGATTTTTCCACCGTTAGGAGCTTTCTTTACCAAATCTTCTCCTACCACTTTTCCTGCATTATAATTATCTGAACCTGTATATGAAACTAAATATGACATATCGCCAACTTCAGTATCAAATCCAACCATCGGTACTCCTGCTTCCTTAGCCATATCAAGTGCAGGTATAATACCCTGTGCATCAACCGGATTCATAAACAGACCGTCAAGCTTTTGTGAAAGCATATCTTCAACCTGTGAAATCTGCTTTGTAACATCATTTCCCGGATCCGTTACAATAAGCTCATCACCCTTTGCCTCTACCAACTCCTTGATTTTGTCCTGAATTGTAACAAAGAACGGATTAGTTCCATCCATACATGTATAGCCGAATTTGTAGTGCTTTCCACTGCTCTCACCGGTGCTTTGAGCCTCGCTCTTTTCTGCTGTAACAGCCTCTTTGCTGTCTCCCTCAGAAGCTGCCTTCTTTTCTCCGCCACATGCAACCAAACTTGCTACCATTGTCAGCGCCAATGCACCTGCCATTAACTTTCTTCTCATAAATCCTCCTTTTCATACCCTTTTGGGCTTATAGCTATAATAGCATAATGATACTTAATAAAAACTGTTTTATGTAATATATTTGTATTGACATTTGTCATATCTTTATATATTTATAATATTTTAAGTTTATATGTGAAAGTATATAATCTATTTTTGTATATTTTTGAACACTCTTATTGTCTCCTTATATGTCTTCACCATATTTTTCCTTATCTCAACCAGTATATCATGTGAATATATATTTCCGTTTTTATCTTTAATCATATCTCTTATTGCATCACCGGCATACTTCGCCGCATATGTATAGTAGTTTATTTTTCTCACTCCGCAATCTATACATTTTTTAAAATCCGAATCGCTTATTCCTGAGCCGCCATGCATTACTACCGGAATACCGCAAAGTTTTCTTATTCCGCTGATTATATCAAAGTCCAGATTCGGCCTGCTCTTATATATTCCATGCACTGTTCCGAATGATGCTGCAAGTGCATCTATTCCTGTCTCATTTACAAATACTCTTGCTACTTCGGGGTCTGTATATGCTCCTAAAATGTTCTCATTCTCACCTTCTGTTCCCATAGATCCAAGTTCCGCCTCTATACTTGCTCCATACTCATCTGCCAATATCTTCGCATATTTTGTATTTGCTATATTCTGTTTTAACGAAAGTTCGGATCCGTCATACATTATACTTGTAAATCCTAAATCCAACGCTCTCTTTATTTCATCAAAGTTGTTGCCATGGTCTAAATGTACGCATACAGGTACTTTGCTCGTATCTGCAAATGCCACCATCACTCTTCCTATATCTTCAAGTGAAATATATTTACTATGTGCCGCATTGGCAAATTGTAATATTACCGGTGTATCCTCATCCTCCGCCGCTTCTATCACCGCCAATACACCTTCAAGTGATGTAACATTAAATGCAGCTATTGCCATATCTTTACTTTCTGCCATTTTTAAAATATTCTTCAACGTTATTAACATAATCTCCCCTACTCACAGATAAAATCTTGAGTTTCCCAATTATTTTTTATTTTTTCTTCCAGTTTATCTATACTTAGCAATCCGCTAAATGTATCATATTCCGTAATACACATTGCACCTGTAGCCGCCGCTATTTCCATTGCTTTCTTAGGACTGTAATTATTGGTTATTCCATAAAGAAATGCCGCTATCGCCGTATCTCCCGCTCCTATTGCCGACTTTATCCTGTCAGGCTTAAAACTCTTTTGAAAATATTTAAAATCATTCCAAGAACTGTCCAAATTCAGCTTTTGTGATATGTCACTTGCTGTACACAGATACATACCTGCCACACCGCATTTTATAAGTAAAATTGATGCTCCTAAAGACATAACTTTCTTAGCAAGCGGTACTATATCCTTTTCTAAACTGAGGCATGCGCATATATCATTGTCCGAAACCCTTTCTAAAAGTCTTTCATATCCTTCTCTGTCAACCATACATAGTAATTCTTCAAAACTTGGTTCAAATACATCCACATATGGCAATACTTGTCTTAATATTTCTTTCCAGTCAAGCTTTCCCGACTCACTGTCAGGGTCTATTGCCGCCACATCAAGGCTCGTAACCAACCCTAATTCCTTTATATTCTTATACATTTGTATAAGATCTTTTGCATTATCTTTATAGAACCCTTTCATCAATGTCGGATAACCGAAATGAAACAAATATCCGCCTTCTATTTTTGACATATCCAAATCCAAGAAACTGAAAGTGTCATTGGTTCCTGTAAAATGTAAAAAACTTCTGTCAAATCCCGGCGGTGCTATCACTATTGTATATGAGGTATCCTCACTGTCTGATATTATGAAACTTGTCTTTGCACCCTCTTTTTTACATTTTTCCATTATCTGTCTGCCGAACTCATCATTACCGATTTTGGCAATAAGCTCAACATCCGCACCGAACTTATGCAATGCCATACCTGTATTATTCACACTTCCGCCGTTTGCAACTGTAGCCTTACCGATATTGATAAGTTTTCCGGGCTTTATAAGTTTACCGAAGTCTTTGCCTTTTGTGCTGTATATTACAGGTGTAATATCATAGGATATATGTCCTGCAACTATTATCTTTTTATTCATATTTCCCCCTTTCAAAAAATAATTTACCTAAAACAGCAAAAAAATAATAGTTACATTAGTCATTAAATAACCAATGTAACTATTATTACTACCACAATTTTTTCCATATAAATTTCCACATTATCCACAGTAATACCGCTGTGATAAGTGTTATAAGTATCCATCCGCCTTTCATTGTGGTGAAGGGCAAATCCACATTCATGCCGAAAAAGCCTGAGATGATTGTCGGTATTGTCATAAGCAATGACCATACGGTCATGATACGCATTGTTTCATTCAGTCTTATATTTATAAGGTTGTTGTACATTCCGCTCATCTGCTCCACTATGCTTGACGCCATATCCGCCATCTCACTTGCCTGCTTAGCCTCTATATAGGCATCCTCAAGCTGCTCTTTTTCCGCATTTGAACATTTCTTTATTGCCGTAGTTATCCTCATCTGTCTGATTGCCACAACATTCTGCCTTGTTGCGGCTCCAAGGTAAATAAGACCTACCTCAAGGTCCGACAAATCCCAAATACCCTGATTGTTTGTGTTGTTTCTAAGCCTTCTGTTCAAATGCAGTCTCTCTTCATTAAGCTTATCAAGTATCGGCAAAAAGGAGTCGGATATTACAAAAAGGCACAAAAATAACAGCATCATCGGGCTGCTTGCCTCTTCAACATCTATCAGCCTTTCAATCTGTGGAACGATATAGTTTGTATCATATGTAACGAACATAAAGATGCTGTCTGCATTTACAAAAAACTTTATAGATCTTGTTTCATAGTGTCCGTCATTTTGTGTAAATGCCGGCACATGTATTACAACAAACAAATTTTTACCGTCATAGTCCACTCTTGCCCTCTCGTTTGAGTCAAGAACATATTCGGACATCTCCTCAGTCAAGTCAAATTTGTTTTCCAATGTCTCTACATCTGTTATATTGCTGACATCCACTACTCTCCAACAATATTTTTTCCCCTCTTCTCCTAAATACATCTGCATTTACAAATCCTCAAAGTTAAAACTCTTTTCTATCTATATTCTCCATACCACTTATTACTCACTGTGATATATTTTATTTTTTCCAAAAATAATTTTTCTATATTTGCATTAGACTCTTCTATAAGCTTCTTTTGCAGTCTTTCACTTTTATCTTTTTTAAATATCAGGCTTACTGTGACCATATCGTCAAATACGGTATCCTCTATTACCACACTCTCACTTTCAGCTATATATTTTATCTTTCCGTAAAAATCATATCCGAATCTGTATTTTGCTCTGAAACCCTCGTGAATCTCTCCGCTGACGCTTGCATTTAAACCTTCTATAACGGCACCTTGATATGCTCTTATAAGTCCACCTACTCCAAGCAATGTTCCTCCGAAATACCTTGTAACAACTGCCACTATATCAAAGTAGCCTTGGCTTTCAAGTACTTCCATCATAGGCATCCCTGCACTTCTTTGAGGTTCCCCGTCATCAGAACATTTTTTCTTATTGCCGTCTTCACCTATGATATATGCATAGCAGTTGTGCCTTGCATCATAGTATTTTTTCTTTATATTTTCTATAAACTTGGTTGCCTCTTCCTCTGAAGTTGCTGCCGCTATATTTGCTATAAACCTTGATTTTTTTTCTACAATCTCGGCTTCTTTACTTTCCAGAATTATTTTCATGGGCTGTCTCCTACTTTTACCAAGATTATAACAAATGTTTACATAAATAAAAAGACCGTCATCATTTAACGGCCTTTTTTGTAAAATCATTTTGCTCTGACTTTTACTCCGTCATTAATCTTTTCTTCATCCGAATTTATAATAACTTTGTCATCTTTTTGCAAGCCTTCACTTATCACAGCCTCTGTAGATGATTTATAACTTACGGTTACAGGGGTCTTTTTTGCTCTGCCTTCCTCTATTTTAAATACATAATCACTGTCATTTTCAGTAAAAACCGCACCTAAAGGCACTGCAATTACATTATCATTTTTATATAAAGTAAAAATTGCATCTACACCGTAACCGTTCTTTAAGATATTATCTTCTCCAACATCATTAAGAGTTGCCACAAGTTTTACCCGGTATTCCTTAAGTCCAAGCGGTGATTTATCTTCGGTTGCAAAATCATATATTTCACTTATCTTACCCTTATAAACTTTTTTTGTTCCTCTTAAGTCAAATTCAGCTTCCATCTCATCTCCCACATGCAGATAAGGTATCACATCTGTCAAAACGCTGCATTCAAGCCTGTATTCATTATTATCAGTATCAACAACTACAAGTTCCTGTCCCGGCACCGCCATAGATATATTCTTTGCAGGTACAGATGAAACTATTCCGTCATATTCAGATTTTACTTCACAGTCGGCTATCTGCATATCAAGCTGAGCTATAGCTGTTTTTTCAGCATCAATAGCGGCTTCAAGCTGTTTTTTTGTACTTTCATAAAACTTCTTACTTATATCTTTTTCACTTAATCCTTCATCCTTAAGGCTTTTCAAATATTTATTGCTCTCATCAAGTCTGCTGTTTGCAGTTTCAAAATTCGACTTGGCACTTTCAAAGCTTACTTTTGCACTTTCAAGTTCCATAAGAGAAATACTTTGTGATTCATAAAGAGCCTGTTTTGCATTGTACTCGGTCTGTGCGGCCTCATAAGCCGCTCTTGCAGACTCAAGACTTGAACTTAATCCGTTTATATACTCCATAGGCGATGTAGTCATCAGCTTTCCTATATCGCTTTCTTCTTTTTTTGCCATATATGAGTCCAAATTGCTCTGTCTTAACTGCTTTTGATATACAAGATCTCTGTCCGATATTCTTACAAGTACATCCCCCTTTTTTACTGCCGTGTTTTCGTCTACAAGCACCTCTTTAATATTTCCGTTTACCTTTGACAGAATATGATAGCCCTTCCCGAAACTTATAACCGCATTTTCTTTATATGTATCATTTAGTGTACCAAAATTTATGCTATAAGCTTCAACACTCACAGCCTTATTAATATTTTTTATTGAAAACGCTGTTATTATTGCTGCGATAATAACAAACATTATTATATACTTTTTTCTTCCTTCAAAAAGCTTTGATAAACTGTTTTTTTTCATAGCTAACCTCTTTCTTTTAAACTGTCGTTCGGATTTATTTTCTTTATAGTTTTAAGTATTGCTCTTCCCGATATATAAAGCATCATTACGCAGAATACAAGAGATGCCATATACATAGAAAATTCTATATGCAATCTCAGAGTGTATGAATCTGAAACAAGCAGTGACTCAAGTATCCATTTAAATACTCTTATCAAAGGAATGCTTAAAATAAGCCCCGCTATAAGATATACCACCTGTTCCATAAAAATCATCTGTCTAAGCTCCTTATCCAAAACTCCCATAATCTTCATTGTAGCAAATTCAGTTTTTCTCTCTCTTATGCTTATCAAAGAAATATTATATATAAGCACTACACCTGAAAACAAAGACAGGTATATAAACATTTGCAACATAAACTTTGAGCTTTTCATTCTATCCTCATAAATCCTTAGAGTATCCTTCTTACTTGAAAATGATGTAATCTGTGAAGTATCCTCTGTAAGCGTTTTCTTGATAATATCCTCACTTCCCCTTTGTGTATTAAAGATTAAAGTATTTGAAAAATTTGATAATGAAAGATACTTCTCAATATTTTTTATATCCACATAACAGCCGCTTCCAAATGCTTCTGAAATCACATGTGTTACAGGTATTTCAGTCTTTTTTTTAGGGGCATATCCTGTAGAGATCTCAACTCTGTCTCCCTCTTTTATATCCAGATCATTTGCAATTCTTTTATTTAATATAATGCCGTCTGTAGGAGGTTCATAAAATACATCATCCACATCACTTATTCTATACAAATTTGAGCCTCTGTTTATACCTGAAAGCAATGCAATCTTACTGTGATTTTTTGATTTTAATGTTATAGGTATCTCAGATATAACCTCTCTTTCACCTACACCATCTATCTCACCTAAAGCATTAAACGCCTTGTCGGCGTCACTGTAATTTTCCAATGTAATCTTTACATCATATTTTGCAATATCTCTAAAATATCCTATAAACATCTTGTTTATGGCATTTTGTGAAGCCAGCAATGTACAAGACATGGAAAATGGGAAAGCTATAGCAAATGCAATAAAAAATGTTCTGAAAGGACTTCTTAAGATAGAACGTATTCCCATTTTATGCATAACATTAAAATTTTTGATAAAACCGAAGGAAAAATTATTATTAACTTTCGGTGTTGCCGCTCTCATAGCTTCAGCCGCCTGTATCTTTGCAATTCCGCCAACACCGAAAATAACCGCAATAAAACTTGCCAGAACAGCTATCAAAAATCCCTTCAATTTTGTAGAAACGGGGTCTATATAATTTGGTGAAGGCAATGAGAAAAATTCCGCATACTGATTAAACATATATTTGCCGAAAGATCTTGCGGGAATACATCCCAATAATGCTCCTACAAAGCTTATTAAAATCGCCTGCACCAGATATGCACCTATAAGCTCCCTATTTCCAAGACCCATAGCCTTCATAGTTCCTATAAGACTTCTGTCATTGTCAATCATCTTTTTAAGTACCGTATATAACATAAATACGGACATTGACATAAATATTGCAGGTAATATTGTACCTGTTCCGGTAAGCTCCTTTATTTCACCGTCAACCATATTGTAACTGCTTTGTTTTTCCTTATTTGTAAAACTTTGTAAGCCGAATTGTGATAAACGCTCTCTAAGTTCATATCTTAACGCCTCATAAGAATAACCCTTTTCCATTTCAAAGCTTATTTCATTTACAGTATCTTCTCTGCCAAGCATCTTTGAAAGTTTGTCTGAATTTACAATTGCTATATCATAATCCTTTCCGTCAGAGATTACCGCACCGCTTGGAGGAATGGCATATATATAGTTCGGAGCGGATGCAACTCCGGCTACTATAAAATCATAGCTCTCCCCGTTATGTATCAGACTTAGAGTATCTCCCTCTTTTAAATGCCTTGATTTCATCATCTTTGCACCTATAAATATCTGCTCATTCCCTGGGATTATATCAGGCTTTAATAAAGGTCTGTTGAGATATGCATCTTTATCATAAGATAATACATGCAAATTGGCGATATCTTTGATTTTTTCTCCCGTCACTCTTAAATCTGCACTTAAAATACCTGATGCCTTCTTAATTCCCGGATAATCTTCAAAGCTTTTCAGCTTTTCTTTCGGCATTGATATAACACCGGCAAAGATATCAGCCATATTATTTTCTTCATAATAGCTATATACCTGTGACTTAAGATTTATAAATGTATCATTCATTGAAACAAAAATAAAAATTCCAAGTGCCATTATAAAAGTTGCACCTATATATGTTCCCGGACTCTTTTTTGCCGCTCTGAACAAATTTTTTACAAAGTATTTCATTACCACACCACCTCATCAGGACTTTGCGGATGCTCATTTGTTACTATTTTTTTGATATCTCCGTCCTTAAGATAGAACACTCTGTTTGCAATTTTTGCCACATTTTCATTATGTGTTATTATCATAATTGTCTTGTTGTATTTCTTATTAAAATCCACAAGTATTTTGAGGATTTGAACTCCTGTTGATATATCCAAAGCTCCTGTAGGTTCATCACATAGAAGTAAATCGGGATTTTTACAAATCGCTCTGGCAATAGCAACTCTTTGCTGTTGACCTCCGCTCATTTTCCCCGGATAATGATCCCTTCTGTCCCAAAGTCCCACCTGAGTTAAAAGTTCCTTAGGGTCAAGAGGATTTGGTGAGAGTTCCGCCGCCAGCTCCACATTTTCAAGTGCATTCAAATTCGGCATAAGATTATAAAACTGAAATATAAATCCTATATTTGCACGTCTAAAAGCTGTAAGCTCATTTTCATTCATACTGCTTAGATCAATTCCATTATAACTTATACTTCCGCCACTTACAGTCTCAATCCCGCCAAGAATATTTAAAAGTGTAGATTTACCTGAGCCTGAAGGCCCCAAAATAACCACAAGTTCACCTTTATAGATATCAAAACTTACATCATCAAGAGCTACCACCTTGACTTCTCCCAGCAGAAACTCTTTATGTATATTCTTTGCAATTATAAGTTTTTCCATATATTTTCCTTTCAAGCTTATCAGCCCATATAAAATCTTCTGATATATTGCTTTGAAAGCTTAGACATTTCCTCATCCAATACGGGAATACCTATTGCATCAAGAATTACTTTCAACATATCGATTTTCCTGCATGCATCCTCCATACCGTCATCTGAAAGTGTCGGCAAAAGCCAGACTTTTGAAAGCAAAGAAAATACTTGTGCCGCCTCCTTGGTATAGTTCGGATCAACGCTCATAGAGCCGTCTTTAATACCCTGTTTTATAAGTTCTTCTATCTGTAATGAAAAAACCTTTAATACGGTTTCAACCAGTTGAGCAAAAATATGAGGATTATGCATCAAAGGCATTGTTTCCAAATCTATTTTTATAGCCACTTCATCATCAAAGTATTCCTTAAAACTCATCTTTATCTTATCAAGAGCATTAAGGTCGTGATATCTTTTCACAAGTTTTTCAATACTGTATTCCTCACACATTTTATCAAAAATCGAACTGAGGATTTCATCCTTTGACTTAAAATGATGGTATATGGCACCTTTTGTCATATCTCCAAGATTATTTACAATATCTTGTATTGACACATTGTCATAGCCTTTTTTAATAAAAAGAGAATAGGATGCTTTCAGTATTCGTTCTACAGTCTGTTCAGGACATTTATTTCTCGGCATATTTCCTCCAACAATAAAATTATATTATACATACCTACGGTACGTATGTATGTATAATATAATATTTATCTTTATTTTTCAAGCAGAAAAAAAGCCGCCACACATAAGTGCAACAGCCTATTACTTACTTCTATTAGAAAATATCTTATCCTACAGTAGGTCTATTAGATCCCTTAGTATATTGAACTCTTAACTTTCTACCACATCCAGGACAAGTTGCGGTCTTACTAACATTCATATCATAAACTATTTCTGATACTTTTCGACCACAATATGGACATGCTACAGGTATCTTTACAAATCCCATATCTTCTCTCCTTCCTTATATCCTTAAAATTTCGTAATAATTATAAAAAAAAAATGAAGTTTGTCAATATGTTTTCAAATAAAAAAGCTTTTGGAATTTCCAAAAGCTTTCCCTATATTGATAATGCCATATCCACCTGGCGTGAAAATGAAACACCTGTTTTACACCACAGTGCAAAATGCTCACAATTATTTCTGGTAAGATTGTAGGCTCTCTCCCCAAGTCTTGACTTGGCTCTCTTTATTGTCTCCTCAGGTGAGAACAGTTGATACTTTGCCTTAAAAATAAAATCAAATATACCGGTTCCCTCTCTGGGATTTTCAGTGAAGTTTGTGCTGCTCCTTAACTTCCTCGGCGGACCGCCCTCCTTTGGAAAATGCAGTACAAAGTAATCTTTGGATCCCTCTATAAAGCCTTTTAAATCTGTTTCATAGATACTTATATTCTTTCCGAAGTCCTTAGTCTTATCCGCATAGTGTATGACCTTGCCTTCACCGATATATATACCGTAGTGATCATACAGTCTTCTTGAAACACCTATTACATCACCCGGCTTTAGGAAGCTGTCTGAAACCAATCTGTCAAACTTATCCTCCATAGCACTCATACTTCCTGCGGCTTTTCTTATATTGTCCTTATCCAAAATCCTTGCATGGTCGTCAAGGAGATTTTGTTGCAGTCTGTATCCGTTCTTTACTTTCTTATCTCTCCAAAAATGCTGCTTGCCGGTAATCTTTTCTTCCTTATTAGGTCTGTCGCCGCCCGGTTTCATCAAAAGTTTACCTGCAATCAAAAGTGCTAATAACATAATCCCCCCAAAGTAATATAGTATAGTTAGGTCTCACTAAGTTAGGTATAACTAATATATACTACTTATAGGACTTTTTCAAGCAAATTTTATGCTACCCTATCACTTTCCCGAAAATCTCGGCCGGAATATATGCCTTTATACTGATACCCTCGTCTATATACTCTTCACTTTTAATCTCTCCGAACTTTCTGATAAGCGCAATCTTACCTGCATCTTTATAAGAAAAAATATGTTCCAAATATACTCTTTGATTTTGTAATATATTTTCAATAGTCTTCTTTAAATCCTCAATGCCTTCTCCGGTCTTTGCAGACATCTTAAGAATCTTATCCGCATGAAAATCTCTCGGAAGCTCCTCTCCTTCCTTTATCAGGTCGGTCTTGTTAAAGACTGTTATAATATCTTTATCCACTACATCAAGGCTTCTTAAAGTATCATAGACTACAAGCATCTGTGTACTTGCCTCCTCATTTGACGCATCCACCATATGCACCAAAAGATTTGCATACTTGGCTTCTTCAAGTGTTGATTTAAACGCCTCTATAAGATGGTGCGGCAGCTTTCTTATAAAACCTACAGTATCAGTCACAAGTATTTCCTGACCGCTTCCAAGTTTCAACTTCCTTGTAGTAGGGTCAAGTGTTGCAAAGAGCTTGTCCTCCGCCAAAATATTTGCATCTGTCAGCTTGTTTAAAAGCGTCGACTTACCCGCATTGGTATATCCCACTATCGCCACATTGAAAGCAAGGTTTTCATCCCTTGATTTTCTTATCAGTTCTCTGTGACTTTCCACTTTTTTAAGATCGGCCTTAAGCTGTGAAATTCTCTCATGAATAAGTCTTCTGTCCATCTCAAGCTTCTTCTCACCGGGACCTCTGGTACCTATTCCTCCACCAAGTCTTGAAAGACTGCTTCTAAGTCCTATCAGTCTTGCTGCAGAAAATTTCAACTGAGCCAGTTCAACCTGAATCTTTCCTTCACTTGTTGTGGCTCTTTTTGCAAATATATCCAAGATAACCATAGTCCTGTCCATTACCTTGGTATCCAGCAAATCTTCCAGATTTCTAAGCTGTGCCGGTGTAAGCTCGTCATCACATACCACACCTGTGGCATCAAGCTTATCTATTCTTTCTCTTACCTCTTCTATCTTGCCTTTGCCAAGATAGGTGCCGGGATGTATCCTCTCTCTTGACTGGATAATACTCTCAAGCACTGTAGCTCCTGCCGTGTCCACAAGCTCTGCAAGTTCTTTCATAGACTCTTTTGTATCGTCACCTACATCCACTCCTAGAAGTATAACTTTCTCCTCTATTTCCTTTGTCTCAAATGTACTCATAATTACCTATCTTATTCTCGCCTTTAAGAATGCAACCTCATGTGAAACGCTCTCATCCTCACCGTATTTTTCAATATATGCGTTGAATGCTTCAAGCGCCTTGTTATAATCACTCTTATACTCATAACATGAACCCCTTGAAAACATCAAAGATTTCAGGGTCTCATCGTCGCTTTTATTAAGCTTTTTCTTTTCAAGCAACGCTATGCCATCATCCACAGCTTCAAGTGCCTTGTCGTAATCCTCTCGCTTTGACATATGCTTTGCATAAACCGCCAAGACCTTAGCATTCTTTCTGCCTGTCTCTTTTAAAAGTTTTTCCAAAAACTCCTCTGCACTGTCAAGGTATGCTGCATCCATCTTTTTGTCATACATATCCTCATAGTACTCCGCTATAGTAATACCTGCATTGATATGAAGCTCACTTTTATCGTCCTGCTTTGCGGCTTTATCGTACATATCTACAGCATTGTCAATATTTATATCCATATCGGTATTGCTGAGCTTGGTATATATAATTGAGAGCATATCCATGTACTCGCTTCTGTTCTCATCTGCCGATGTGAGCAGCCTGTAGCTGTGCTCCGCCGCCTTGTAATCTTTTGCTCTGTACTCCGCTTCCGCTCTGTATCTGAGTATATCTATTTCAAGCCCTCTTATATTGTTGCTGCCATGTGCTTCTATCGCCTTGTCGAACGCTTCCACCGCCTCGGCATACTTTCCCTCATTTAAAAGTGCCTTTCCGGCTTCAAAGTTTTTTCTCTCTTTGCCTGAACATCCGCCAAGCATAATGACGGCAAGTACACCTACCGCAAACAATCTTCTAATTCCTCCCTGTACTACCAAAGCCACCTCTGTCAACCTCATTCAATTCTTTTGCTTCTTCAAATGTAAACGCATCCTGATGTTTTATTATC
This sequence comes from Lachnoanaerobaculum sp., assembly GCF_057250505.1. NCBI lineage: Bacteria > Bacillati > Bacillota > Clostridia > Lachnospirales > Lachnospiraceae > Lachnoanaerobaculum > Lachnoanaerobaculum sp. The sequence goes on from NZ_DBHIEQ010000005.1 coordinate 120,823, forward strand.
CTGAACTGACATATCCTGTCATTTATATCTATGACGGTATCTCTCATCGCCAGTGCCGGGAACTTCCACTCGTCATTGTCTCCGCAGTATGACTCGTCAATCACACCCATAGAGTTGGTCTGCAATATACCGAAGTTTTTGAAAGTGGAACTTCTCGGCACCACCAATGCCTCATATCCCTTCGGCAATTCCATACCTACACCCAGCCTTATCAGCTTATATTCTCCGCTTTTAAGTTCCACCCTTTCGGCGGCTCTCAAATCTATCCAATCACTTTTGCCGTCAATAAATTTCAGTTTTTCTATTTCATCACTAAAGTATTTTATCTTTATTTTCAACTATTTGTCCTCACTTGTTTCGTTTGCTTTGCTCTCAAAACCGAACTTCCAGCCTGTCTCTTCTTCCACCTCATGTACAATCTCCGCCTCAAGGTCTGAATCAAGTCGTGGCAGAGACTCCTTTGACTCTATACCGAATCTTCTAAGAAACTCCTCCGTGGTCGCAAACTGTGCCGGTCTTCCGGGAGCATCCAGTTTTCCCGCCTCATATACCAAACCGAACTCAACCAGTTTATTCACTATATAATCCGATGACACACCTCTGATATGTTCTATCTCAGACTTGGTTATAGGTTGCTTGTATGCAATGATTGACAATGTTTCAAGTATGGCATCTGTCAGCACCTGCTTTTTGGGAGTCTTACAAACCCTTATAAGCTTGTCATAGTATTCGGACTTGGTACACATCTGCACACAGTCTCCCAAGTCTATTATCTGTATTCCTCTGTTTTCCTTATTATATTTATCTTTCAGCGACTCAAGATTTTGAATCACTTCACTTTCTTTCATCTCAAGGGCCACACAAAGCTGTCTGATTTCTACAGAAGCTCCGAGTGCAAAGAGTATCGCCTCTATTGCCGCCTCCGTCTTGGTTAATTTAGCCATCAAGTATATCGCTAAGGTCTAGCGTTTCCTCCTTTCCCTCTTCTTCCAAAGTCTCTATCTGCATTTCACCGAAACCCTCTCCCTGTGACAGTGCAATCTTCCCTATTTTCATCAGCTCAAGTACACTTAAAAATGTGACAACGACCTCAAGTTTTGTCGGTTGCTTTTCCAATAATGCTCTGAATGTAAACCTTCTGTTTTTTCTGGCATACTCCATTACATCTTTTATCTTTGCCTCAAGTGATACAGGTTCCTTTTTTATAGTGCCGAAATTGCTCCTTACCTTGTCTATTCTGTTGTCCTTTTGCTTCATCACACGGTCAAAGACCTGTCTTAACTTATGCAGATTCAAATCTCCGAAAAGCTCGTCAAGGTCTACAGGCTCTTTGTACTGTGCCACCTCATCAGGAATAGTAGGACTTTTATAAAGTATCTTCTCTGCATCAAAGTACTTACCTGCAAGTTCATTTGCCATAAACTTGTACTTCTTATACTCAAGCAATCTCTCCACAAGCTCGGCTCTGGGGTCAATGACTTCCTTGGTCTCTTCATCCTCTTCAAGCGGCAAAAGCATCCGGGCCTTTATATCTAAAAGTGTTGTAGCCATCACTATAAATTCACTCATAAGGTCAAGGTCGTCCGTCTCCAAATGATTCATATAATTCAGATACTGCTCGGTTATACTCACTATCGGAATATCGTATATGTCCACCCTGTCTCTCTCTATAAGATACAGCAAAAGATCCAGCGGACCTTCAAATCTCTCCAATTTGTATGAAATCTCCATACTCACCTCTCATCAACTCACTCAACCTTATCATTGTATCAAATTTCAAGTTCTTTTGCGACCTTTAAGATTGATTACAACAAGCTCGGACATATCATTTAGCCTGATATTTATACTGTGTGTACCAAGCCCCGCTCCTATTATCTCTGTCATATTTCCAAGTCTTTTCATTCCCACTACCAATCTGGTGAGAAAGTGAATCTGCGGAGTCATTACTCCGATTCCTGCCGGCAGTCTTATCGTTCCTCCGTGAAAATGTCCGCAAAGTGTCAGATCCACGCCGCTTTTTTCATAGTCTTTTATAAAAAGAGGTGAATGTGCCAAAAGGATGTTATAATGTGACCTTTTAATACATAGCCTCTCCTTTATATAACCGTTATCAAGCGGCTTTTTAAACCTGCGCAGATAATACTTTTTTTCAAGGTCAAGGCCGTGAATACTTATATTCTCACCTATATCCATACTGTCATCAGACAAATATACTATCCCCATATCTTCCAATATCTGCTTATATCCGAGGTAACTAAGCCCGAACTTGTTCTCAGACAGTCTCTGCTCATGGTTACCGTTTGCATATATACAGGTGTATTTATCTGAAAGACTCTTTAAAAGCGGCAAGACATTCTCTATTCCAAGCTTACTTTTTACCGTAATCATATCTCCTCCTATCAATACGATATCGGGGGATATTTTATCTATAGCCTCAAGAAGTTTTATATTATTTTTGCCGAAGCTGTTGTTATGTAAATCGGTCAAAAAGACTATTTTTTTACCGCCCTTTATCTTATCGGTAGATATATTGTAATATACTACCTTAAACTTTTTTCTCTCATAAAAAGAACGGAGCAGCAAGGCACTACACCCCACTGCTCCCAATCCTATAATTTTAGAAAATATATTTTTCATCAAACTCCTAGCTTACCCAGACTCCATCACTGTTTAATGCATATCCGTCCGGTGTGGTGGTATTTGTCAACATTTTACCATCACTTCCCAAATAATACCATAGTCCGTTATATTTAAGCCAGGATGAAGAACTCATAGCTCCAGAATCTTCCATATAGTACCATGATCCGCCGGTATCCTGTCTCCAGCCCCTTGCCATGCGTCCGTCGGCGTCAAACCAGTATTTTTTACCGTTGATATTAAGAACTTCGGCTACGGCGCTTGTGTTGTCCGCTTTTATATAAAACCAGTTGCCGTTGTTTTCCTTCCAGCCGACATCAGGTGCCATTCCCGGACCGTAGTTTTCAGCCTTCATCACAGATGTTCTGATTTGCTTCGGTGCAAGTTCAACCTTCGCACTGTCGGCCATTGTAATGCTCTGTGCCGTATTTGCCGCAACTTCCTGCTTTTTTGCAACAGCTCTGCCTGTGTCCTTTGAAGCAATATTTATTCCGCCGCTCTTTGCTATAAAAAAGCCGTAGTCAAGTAATTTCTTTGTATCGTCATAGTGAGTGCCTCTACACTTAAGTACTACCACTACCAGTCTGATACCGTTTCTTTCGGCAGCCGTTACAAGTGTGTTTCCGGCACTCTTTGTATATCCGGTCTTACCTCCTATTACTCCGTCACAGCTTATCTCTCCTGTGACCATCTTGTGGTGCATCTTTACGAATGAAGGCGCGGACTTGGAATTTGTAGCTGTAAAAGTATAACTTCCCGAGCCTGCCGCAGCCCTAAATGTCGGATTTTTAAATGCCTCCGCAGCAATAAGCGCCATATCCTTGGCTGTCGTTTTGTGATTTTGGCTGTTAAGTCCGTTCGGATTTACAAAGTTGGTATGAGTCGCTCCAAGCTCTATTGCTCTGTTGTTCATCATATTTGAAAAGCCTGCCACAGACCCTCCTATATGTTCCGCCAGACCGTTTGATACTTCATTGGCAGATGCCAACATCATTGCATAGAGCGCATCTCTCACACTCATAGTATCTCCTGCTCTAACAGGCAAAGTTGTTGCTCCGCTTTCAAGATTTGCAACAGCTGAACTTTTAAAGTATACCGTGTCGTCAAGATTTGCCTGTTCCACTGTAAGTAAACCTGTCATTATCTTTGTGATGGATGCCGGCGCAAACTGAGTATCGCCGTTTTTCTCATATAAAAATTCGCCTGTATTGGCATTGTATACCGCCGCTCCCTGTGCGCCTATACTTGGCGGTGTCGCCGCATATACCGCTATAGATTCAGGTACAAAAGATATTACAGTTATGGATAAGACTACAGCCAATCCTGTTGAAATTATTCTCTTAAGTCTCATATTTCCTTCCTACTTTATTTTATTGAGGACAATCTCTAATCACAGCAAAAATACTATAATGAGCTTTTGTATGATTATGCCTCATGTGTTAATATTGTATCACATATATTGAACGCAAATATTAAGTAAATCTTACATAGCTATGACTTTATACTAAACCGGAGTAATTTAGTAAAGTATAAACAAATAATATTAAGAAAATCGTAATATAAAAAGGCCGAGCACCTAAAGCTCGGTCTGAAAATTTATTATATTATCTATATATTTTCTGTAAGTTCATTCATAATGTCCGCTACATGCTCAATCTTGTTTGCTCTGTATGCATTGGCTCCGCAAAATAAAAGTGCATGACTCTCGTCCGAGTTTGCGGCACAACAGAGTGCCTCGGTGATACAGTAAGGTATGGTCTTTCTGTCACATACCGAAGTGGAAAGACAGTTACAACAACGCCTTATAGGAACAGGTCCTTCCTTTAATCTGTCCATAAAGTCGTTTCTGATTGCTCTTCCCGGCATTCCGACAGGAGATTTTGTAATAACTATATCTTCTTCTTTCGCGTCTATATATGTCTGCTTATAATCATCAGGCGCATCACATTCATATGTGGTTACAAACCTTGTACCCATCTGTACACCGTCCGCACCCAGACTCATGGCATGTGCCATATCCTCTTTTGTATATATGCCGCCTGCTACAAATACGGGAATCTTTTTGCCGAATTTTTCTTCATAGATTCTTACTTCTTCTATGATTTCTTTTATTTCGGCATCATACTTATCTCGTTTGTAGTTTTTGCTTGCCATAGTATCCGCACCGAATTCATGAAGCTCTTCATATGAAAAGCCTAAGTGTCCGCCTGCAAGAGGCCCTTCTATAACTACGGCATCGGCAGTGGTCTTATACTTTCTGTCCCACATCTTTAATATGACTTTGGCACTTTTTCTGCTTGAAACTATAGGTGCGATGCAGGTTTTCTTTTCATTTCCGCTTATCTGTTGTCCCTTTTGCACCAGCTCAGGCAAATCTATAGGCAATCCGGCACCTGATATAATAATATCCGCTCCGGCTTTTACAGCCTCTATTACATAGTCCGCATATTTATTGGTTGCCACCATTATATTAAAGCCTATAAAAGGCACATAATCTTTTAATTTATCCAAAAACTTCGCCGCCCTGTTTGAATCCTTGAATTTTTCAAACACCTGCGCCGCCAAAGCTCTCGCCTTATAAAGCTCGGTTCTTATAGCACGAAGATTTGTAGGTATAGGATTTTTATAAAAGTCATCATCCCTAAAGCCTATCTGTGCCGTAGAGATAATCCCCATTCCACCATTTCCGGCCACATGTGCCGCCAAGGATGAAAGGCTTATACCGACACCCATTCCGCCTTGTATAATAGGATAGAGTAAACTTCTGTCACCTATTTTTAACACTTCCATATTTACCTTTCAGCTATTAAAATTTTCTAAATCTGCTGTACCTGTCTTTAGCAATCTCTTCGCCTGACTTGGCTGAATTTTTCTCAAAGAAATCATCCATATTTGAAGACAGCTCGTCTACAACATCATCTATTGTATCTATTGTCAAAGGAATATTTTCTTTTAT